>DAOVZS010000153.1 GCA_030635005.1 Thiomargarita sp.
AGGCACAATTTCAAAAGGACGTTCAACAAAATGAGAAAATTCTTTTAGATATTGTGTACTCTTAGCGTCAATCTCTGTATCAAGTAATACTAATTTAACACAAAATTCTTTAAAAAAGTCACGAGCAGTGTCTTGGTCAAATCCCCAGATGTCTATTTGTTTTTGCCACTGTGCTATCCACCCTGGAGTCATCATGTAAGCACCTTGTTTTAAATAACTATTGACAAAACTTTTACTGGAGACGATATGAAAACAGTGATCCAATTGATGAATCTGGCAATGTTCAAATGGACTGGGCGCACTTTTCAACTGAGCCAAACACAATCCCCCTATAATATGAATTTGATGATAAGTGTTATCTATCAGTGCATTTAATTCTTCCCATTGTATTGGGGGGCTGGCACACCGTGCTGGAAACGTGATCACCGTTATATCTTGAAAATGTTCTGATTCAATAATTGAGTTGACTTCTTTTTCAAGATGCTCACTAATCAATATACAAATATTATGCGTCATATTCTTTTACCCAAGTAAGTGGATAACGGCCCCATTTGTGAACAGCATTTGAAATAGCCATCAATATTTCATCAGGCACTTGCCAAGGAATTTCACCATGGTTTTCAGCAAGAATATATCCACCTCCTACGCCCGCTTTGGCAATAGCACTTTTAACAGCCGATTCCGCTTGTTTCTCTGTCCAATGACACATTTCAATAGCGTTTAAGTTACCCAGGATAGTGAGTTTCCCCTGACAAGCAGATTTTAGTGAACTTAAGTCATCCAAGACACTGGTGCCAATGAGGGCTGTTCCCGTTTGTGCAACTTCATCCACAATAGACAAACAACGCCCTGATGCGAAATGAGTCGCAGTGGGTCCTTTGATACGCGCTAATGTTCGACTTGTAATTTTGAACCCCGTTTTCAAATACAAATCTTTTGGGGTCATCGTGGGAGAAGAAATAGGATCAAAATAGCAAATTGCAGTTGCACCTGCTTCTAATTGGGCATTTGCCCAGTTTACGCAAAATTCCTCATTGACTGTCATCAAGTGTTCAAATAATTTGGGTTCCTCATATATAAAATTAAGATATTTCTCAAAACCCATCTGCATCACTGGCAAAGAAAAAGGAGAGATTACAACACCAATAATAGGAACTTCATCGCCACTTCTCGCTTTCAACATTTTGATAATATTTAATATTTTGAGAAGACAAGCCGTTTCTGTGATCTTTGGAGATTCTAAACACTTAATATCTGCTGGTTTATGAATAAAGGGTCTCCCTGCAGTGGGAGGCCCCTCTTCGTGATAAATAACATCTCCGCCCCAAGCTTCCACTTCTATAGCGGCATAACAAAAACTATAGAGACAGTCATTGTGATATTTATCCCGTAATCTAAGTTGCCCTTCTACCACATTTTCTGCTTTAGAAAAGTATTCTTTAATAGAAAGACCTAATTCTTTAGCACCGTGCATTGAGAAGAATAAAAAAAGGGGGACACGATCGGGTTCTTTATGTCCTAATGTTGTTAATACACGTTGTAAAGATGTCATGTCAGAGTCTCCAAAATTTGCTTCACGCTTTTGATAGCATCAGATGCCGTTTTGCCCATCGCATTAGCCCCAACCTCTTTCCAAAGATTGTCATCAAAGCGAAAAGGTGCGCCCCCCACGATAATCTTGATATCTTGATTTAGTTTTGCCCTCACCTCCTTAATTTTGAGTGCCGAAGGCAGCATCAGTACAGAGATTAAAAGAATTCTAACCCCATCCTCTTGAACACGGGTAATTAAATTGTCCACTGTGGTTTGACCATAATCCAAAAGCTCAAATCCGCTTGCCCGTAAAACAGAATAGACAATGCGTTTTCCTAATAAATGGTAATCTTCAAGTACTGTAATAGCCATTTTAAACTTATTTTTTGCCTGTACCGAACGACTGGATAATAAGATCGTCTCTACTAATTCTTCACAGATACGCCCACTCATGTAAACTTGGGACAAAGCAACATCACCCTTTTCCCAGCCTGCGCCAATCTGTTCTAAGGCAGGAACAATGATGTGTTCTACTAATTGTATTGAGGAGAAATCGCCCTTTGATTGTATAATGATGTTTTCTGCCTCTAATCTATTAATAGATAATAAGGCACGTTCAAATTTTTCTGATATTTCTTTAAATTCTGTCATAAGTCACCTCAAGCACAGTACATGTCATTATAGATGTATAATAATCATTATCTGAATTGACATGAATGGTTTAAAATATAAACCACGTTAAATACTCAAAAAGGAAAAATGATGTCTAGTCGTCTTGAATCATCTACCGCCTTAAAGGCTAATCTTGAAGAAACCGCTGTCACGGATGTCACCATCAAATCTAAGTTTTTGGTATTGAGAGAACCTGTACAAGCATACGGGGGTATTCTCAAAAATCTGAATAAACTATTATACGAATTACATCATCCTTATCGAAATTGGCGTTTAATTCTGCCTGAATTACGCCGTTTTGTATTATCCAATGCATCACGTTACGTCAATCATCCCCAAGGACCTCGGTGTGCTTATTTATTTGTGACACTTTTTTTAGAAGCTATGGATGATGAAGCCAAACAACTGCCTCCCGAAGAGGCCGCTGAGCTGATTGGTGCATATTTGGATAAATTAATTGGACTGTTCAATTCAGAACAAGTAGAAGAGTATCATCAAACCATCACAAATATTTTTAATGCATTAAATCAGTTATCAGAAGAAAAATTGTTACTGCTGGTCCGTATTGCATATCCTTTACGCCGTACTTTAAAGGGTTTATTAAACATAACAGCCACAGAATGGAACGTTTTAAACCATTTTTCCTATCGTATGCTCGAAATCACCTATCGTTATTGGTTAACACAGAATAATCCCAATAACTATTATCAAGCAGGTATGCCCACATTTGAAAAAATTTCACATCATACCATACAAGCACATCTCAATGAATTGACAGAGATAAGTACAATATCACAGGATTTTTTCTCTAAAAGTGCCCATTTGCCCGATTATATGGACATAGTGAAAATATATCAACAAATTGGACAGCAGTTAAATACGCAGGAACATCTTAAGCTCAGCTATTTGTTTCGTATTATGGAAACAGAAGGACTGTTGATGCGTCATGAAATAACGCTTAAAGAAATCAATCGTTCATTAGTACAAATGGTACGTCGTCAAAATTACGAGGAAATAGAAGGATTTTTCCTCAAAACCTTTCAATTTCTTCAAGATAATGTCGAAAAATATCCTGAAACTGCCTTACAACTCATTAAAACACTCGGCATAGAAATTTATAAACGTAATAATAGTCGTATGGTAGAAGCGTTTTTAGCCCAAACCGTCCGTTTCGGATTTCAATATAGCCACGTCAGTGGATTTACACGTGAATGGCAACCCATTGATAATCCGTCACATATTGTTAATATTCGTGTTTGGCTTGGTTTAATTGAACAAAATCCCGAATGGTTTTGCACCTTATTATCAGCCTTGATTATTAATATCAAATTAAGTGGTACGTGTATCCGTGATACCGATTTATTCCAAAAGGAAATCACACGTTTACTCAATTCTTCCGTTTCCCCTGTTTATAATTTAGTGAAACAATTTGCCAAATTATTACCTGTTTATTACAACGACATTGGTGCAGAAGGCTTATTACGTGACGTATCCACCGAACTTGATGAAATCACACAACGTCAAGATACCCTTGTTCATTTTTTACGCAAACAATGTCATGTAGAAAGTAATAATTGGATTGTTGATTTCATGCAAGCTGTTTTTGCATTTTGGCGTACGGCAGATGTGACCAAAATTGAACGTTTTGTTCCCCAAGAAGTCTTAACACAAATTGATCCCACAGGTCCCTATGTGACATCAGTCCATGGTATTACGAAAACACTGTTTGCACAACAAGGCTATACCGAAGAAGCACAGCTATTACAAGGTTCTTTAGCGGAAACAGAAAATCTGATCCAACAAATGGACAGTTATCCCAAAACTGAAAAACGGCGTGTTTACTTGATGATACGCATGTACCATTTACTAAATCTCAAATACAATTTAGGATTTCAAGAAATTCAAGAGCAATTAGTGAATGCTGAAAAACTCGGATTACCTAATATGCAAGCAGTGTTAATGGTATTAAAACAGCAAGACCCCTATCACTGTTTAGATGTGCTTTTGGATGCTATGGAACAATTGCAAACAATCATTTTAAGCCCACAAGTGTTTGAAGTCTCTGAAGATATCTTACAAAAACGCCATGTGACCACCGACATCCCATCTGTTTATGGCTATTATCGCGAACGCAAATTTGATGCATTAAGCTTATCATTCCGTTTAGAAAATCTTGCCAATATCTACTTAGAAAAACTCATTGAAGAATTAAACCCTGGTTTGCTCACCAAGGGCAATCTCTATAAGGTGATCACCGCCTTAAAACTCTTTTTACGAGCTCTATTGGTGAATGGCATTGCTTCAAGACGCTTTATTCACTTAGTTGACATCTTAAAACGCTCTCTAGAAGTCCAAGGTTTTAGTTATCGCCAATATATTGATATTTTTCGCAGCATGTCAGAAGCCCTTAAAGATATTATTTATACCTATTATACGAATTATCATCGTGATAATTTGGCCATCATTGTGCCCACATTAAACAAAACCAGCTTGTTATCACGTTACGCCTCCCAATATCTTGCTCATGATCCAAAATCGACTTTAAGCCGTATTTCTGAAAGTTTTGAACGTGATCTCATTGCCGAAACCCCTGGACTTCAGGCAATGGATAATTATATTACCCGAGCCTACCAAATTTTAAGTGATCAAGGCAATCGTTTACGCGGTGAAGCCTTAGACTTATTAATGCTGTATGATCCCGATAAACTATTTTGCTCTCTCCATCATCCTAATCCTTTGAATGATGATCCTATTCATTTAGGTAATAAAGGCTTTCATTTAACACACTTAGTCAAACAACATGTGAATGTGCCACCGGGTGTTGTGTTAACCACAGAATTTTTCCGTTATGAAAAAGTAGTGCGTGGCTATCCGCCTGCTTGGCGAGATTTTGTAGAAAAATTACATCAACAACTCACGATTATTGAAGAACATACAGGACAAAAATTTGGATCAACAGAAAATCCTCTCTTAATTTCTGTTCGGAGTGGGGCTTTGATTTCTA
>DAOVZS010000220.1 GCA_030635005.1 Thiomargarita sp.
AATGACGTAATAAATAACCACCGCTTAGCACCAGTATGGCTGCTAAGACCACAGGAACTGGACTGTTCCATCCTTTGGTCACCCCTCTGAATTCAATCAAAAATGGCACAATAAGACCAAAAGCTAAGAAACCCACAATCCAACCCATATCATTCCACAATATTCCTGCAGTAAAACGGGCTGATTCTAAACCATAAGTGGTGAAGTGGAAGAATACAAAAATAATCAACAATTCAACACTAATCAGAATCACATCTGTACGTTCATAAAAAACGCGTAGTTTTTCATCAGCCTTATCATTAATGGCCAGATACAGTACGAGCAATAAAAATGCCATTGCCGTAGAAAATGCGGATACCATAAACAATAATGGGACGCCTGGATTATGCCACAAGGCTACTGCTGGGAAAGATTGTAATAGCAACCCTGTATAAGCCACAGTCCCTGCTGCATTAATAATGGCTAACCAGCCGACCATTTTATGAAATTTTGTGGATAGCTTGCCCAACCAAGAAAATGCACCCAGAATCGTACCCATTAAGGGCATCTTTTTCCAGAAATTTGATTCCAACATATAGGGCAAAGTATATATCAAACTCCATACAATCATCCAAATAATGAATTGTGTTCCCCATGATATCCAAGCATCAGGTTTATTAACCAATACCATAGGATTCAGTACATGAATGACAGCCCAAGGATCAAGTAAATGGAGAAACAACAGGAGAGAACCCGCTGAGAGCATAATGAATGCAGATATATTTCCCCACATCACCATTTTTTTATGTTGTTTAATATAGATATCGGTTAAACAAGTGACGACAACCAGTGCACCGCCCAATCCACCAAAGAACAGATAAATGGCGATCCACCATGTCCAAATATCTTGTGTTGAATAAAACATGCCTTCCATTAGGTAGACCTCTCTATGTCGCTGATATAATAAACATTCGGTCTGGTTCCAAGATGAGCCATTAAGGGTTTTGCAACGCCAGTAGCGACTAATTTTGCGACTTCATCTTTAGGATCATTTAAATCACCAAACATCCGTGCCGAACCCACGCAGGTTTCTACACAAGCTGGTTTTTGTCCCAGCGCCACACGATGAGAACAGAAGGAACATTTATCGACACTGGGATCACTACGGTGGAGAAGTTCTCCAAAAAAATCCGTCCCCTTTTCTATATCATCAGAAGTCACATCATAACGGGCATCGTACGGACACGCCATTGCACAAGCACGACAGCCCATACACATAGAATCATCAACAATCACGATACCATTATCTAATTTATGGGTCGCACCTGTTGGACAGACACTCATACACGGTGGATTATCACAATGATTACACAGGCGTGGGAAAAAACGCCGGCGAACGAGTTCATCAGTGTTGCCAATTTCAATATCATGAACATAAGTACGCCACTTATTGTCCCAGACTGGTGTTTGATTCTCTATTGCGCAAGCAGCCATACAGGCATTACAGCCGACGCAAGTATTGAGATCAATGACCATAGCGTAGTGTTTATTAGCCATAATCTATTTTCTCCTTTAAGCTTTGGCAACACGGAGGGTAAATTCCTGAGAACGGAATCCCGCAACCACTGGTTCAACATTATGAGGAATCAGCTTGTTAGTCGCCGTCCCCCCTATAGCATAGCTGCGGGTTAATTGTGGATTTTCTACCCCAAAAGCAGACGGGATGAACAGTGTATCTGAACGTACTAATCGTGTCACATAAGCGTGTCCATCCGCTTTTTGACCTGATAAAGTATTTGTCAAATTGATTTTATCACCTGTTTTCAGTCCCAATTGCTCAGCCCGCTCTGGGTGCATCCATACGCCGGTATAAATATCTTTTTTGAAAATATTGATCGCAGCTAAGACCGGATTATTGCTGTTGGTAGACGCATACGAAACTGTAGGCACTTTGCCATAAGCAAAATAAAATTCATCTTTGTCCAAGGGTTCATCCATCGTCTTGCCCTTGCGACATTCTGAGGGGAAATGTGTCGCTAACACACCGAAATTGGGTAATGCACCGGGCTTATTTCCGCCTAACATCTCAAACAGGCTGCTGTAAAACTCAATACGTCCACTTCCCGTAGGCGTAGGTAATTTCCGAGGCATCCCTTGATGTTTTAAAATATCTTCCCAATTTTCTTCATGATAAATCCCTTTTTCTCGCAATACCCTATCAAATTCTTCTACGGTGGTATGCACTTTTTTGGCTGCTTCCACAAATGCGATTTCACGACATGCTGCAGTAAATGGATTTTTTTCTGTGGGATCTTTTTTAAAACGTTCCCAAGCGACTTTAGTGGGCGCTGCAGGTAAGCCTGTTAAGGCTTCCATTGTGCCCGCCAATTTATCAAATGCCTTTTCTTTGCCACCAAAAATCTCCGTAAATTTCAGCAAGATGTCTGGAATTTCTCGCGAATCGTACAAAGGATCAATCGCAGGATAACGCGTCGTCATGGCAAGATCTTGATTAACGCCATTACCATAAATACTGGGTTCATAACGTTCTAGATAAGTACTGTGTGGCAAAATCACATCCGCATAAGGTGTGGTATCTGAGGGGAGGACATCTAAAGCAACCACTAATTCAATTTTATCACTCGCCATGATATCCTTCCAATAGGTGTCAGGATAATAGTGACGCACTGGATTCGCGGCATTAATGAAAAATGCTTTAGTCAGATAGGGTTTACCTTTCCATTTTACTTTACCTTCAACAGATTCTTTAAGTCCTTCATCTGCTAAAACAGGTAATGCAACCCCTTGTTTACCTTCTGCGGTTTGCTGTGCTGAATATACCCAAGCCCAACCCGGACGTCCATGAGGTTGAAAGGTTTCACCACTAGAAAATGCTTTGACTACAAACAGGGCAAAATCCATACCTGCATAAGTGGCCATAGGTGCCCCAACTGCTTTCCCTGTTTCTTTGGCTTTCACTTGTTTGGCTAATTTGTGATGAAATTCACTACTCATAATCCAACCGCCTTTTTTATCAATTCCCCCATTTAAGGCTTGGATCATGGCTTGTACACGACGTACCATCATCACATTAGCATAACGTGCTCCATGCCAACCGGGATCAATTAATGAAGGACGTGTGGTTGCAAATTCATGGGTAATACGCAGAATGCGCTCTGCAGCAATCCCTGTTGTTTTTTCAGCCCATTCTGGCGTACAGTGATCAATATCTTTCAATTGTGCTTGCAAGACGGTAACAGCTGGTTTACCCGCACCATTAAAGCCTTCTGGAATAATAGTACCTTCAGGGGCATACAAGGCTGAGCAATACGTTTCACCATCAACATTAGGGCGATTATTATTGGTATATGCGGGAACAATATGGTAATCCGTAGAACCA
>DAOVZS010000213.1 GCA_030635005.1 Thiomargarita sp.
GGTGATACATTCGACGCAGAGCGTCGAAGAAGGCATTCCCAACCGGAGGTTGGGAACGAGAAATTAGGTATTTTGTATGCTATTCAAACGGGCAGCGCTATATCCCCTTTCTTGGGAAGGATACAAGCCCTGAAAGGGCGATACATATCAGCCTGGGGCAACGCCCTAGGATTATTCAGGCGATAACGCCCTAGGATTGATGCTATGATAATATATAACCCTTTTGTCTGAATCAGGCTTTTCAAGCCTATGAACGAGAATCTTTAAAAAATTATGGTTCCCTTAGAACGACCGCCTACTTCTCAAGATTTTTACACGCTGGCTCGACACAATTATCTTACTGATCAGGCTTTAGAATATGCATTACGTCGTATTGGTACTGTACCTGATGCAACAGCATGGCAACAATTTATCGATAAAACGCTGTTATTCCTCAGCACTGCCTTAATACTTTCAGGCATTATTTTCTTTTTTGCCTATAATTGGGCTGATATGAGTTATCCGATCAAATTCGCTGTCTTACAATGTTCGATAGTGATTATGGCATTATTTGCCTCATTACGCGGATTAAAACATTTGAGTGGACAGTCTGCTTTATTAGCAGCCTCAGTTTTAGTCGGTGCTTTATTGGCAGTTTTTGGTCAAACGTATCAAACAGGTGCTGATGCTTTTAGTCTATTTCTCGGCTGGGCATTTTTAATTCTCCCATGGGTCATCCTGAGTCGTTTTCTACCGATGTGGTTATTATTTTGTTTTTTAATCAATCTGAGTCTCATACTCTACTGGGAACAAGTCATTAATTACTTTTTTTGGAATCCCCCTATTGCATTATTCTTATTATTATTTTCACTAAACTTTATCGTCATGTTGGTTTGGGAATTTGCATACAGACGAGGCGTGGCTTGGGTACAAGGAGAATGGTTTGGTGTGATTTTGTTTTGTGCAGTATTGATAACGATTATTATCCCTAGTTTATATGCCATTGCCGAAGGGAGAGATTGGCAAGAACACCCACTTTTTGTAGTTGCATTGTTACTCTATATATTAACGACTGCTTTAATATTATGGTATTACCGATTTCAAAGACGTGATTTATTATTTTTAACACTAAGCTTATTTGGCATCGTAATCGTAATGACCACTTTTATTGGTCGATTGCTCCCTTGGGATGTGTTTAGTTGGCTGTTTTTAGCACTGGTTATTATTGGGCAAGCGACTATCGCAACAAAATGGATGCAAAAAATATCAGGAGAAAGCTATTAATGCCTAAACAGATGACACTGGGCACCGTACTTCAGGAACTCGGTGCACAAAATCTAGTGCCCCCAAATACACAATCACACATTATTAATACCTTGACACAAGAAACACAACAGAGTCCGTGGTTTGTAAATGCTTTGGTGGGTATCAGTGCTTGGTTTGCAATGGTTCCTTTTATTGTGTTTCTGGCTATGATGGATATTATTGATAGCTCTGAATCAATGATGCTAGTGGGATTAGTATTAATCGTTGGGACAACGATTGTACAGTATATACAAAAAAACGGGGTATTTGTTGAACAATTAAGCTTAGCGCTGAATTTAACAGGACAAATTTTATTGATTGCGGGTATTCTGCTTGCAAAAAGTTTGGAAGCAGCCGCCATGATGACATGGTTTTTAGAGATATTTCTAATCGCTGTGTATCGACATAATATTCTGCGATTTTTAGCGATTTTGATGGCCGCAACTGCAGCGTTAATATTATTGTATCAATTTGATATTTACGCAGGTGTTCATGTTCTGATTGTGTTGATAGCTGCAAGTGCGATATGGTATTGGATAGGAGAACCCCAACATTTGACTGATAAGATGATGCATCAAGTATATCAACCATTAGGATATGGTTGTGTCATTGCCTTGCAATTGGTCTTGATATTATCCATATTGCCCCATTCGCAATTCATTCCGCCTCAAACGTGGTGGTTATCAACAATAGGTTTAACAGGGTTATTGTTAGCTTTGGAGCATCATATTTTATCCCAAAATGATATCCAGAATGTCTCAAAAACAAGCATTAGCATTTTTGCAGGCACCCTATTTATTGCTATTTTATTGCATCAAGCCCCCGGTATTATTGCCTCTATTATTATACTGTTCTTGGGTTTTCAACGAGGTAATCGTGTTTTAATGGGCATCGCCATTATTTTTATGTGTGTATTTTTTATTGCCTATTATTACCATTTAAATATCAGCTTATTAATGAAATCAAGTACATTAATGACAGCAGGTTTAGGCATGCTGGCAGTACGTTTTATTTTTAAACGTGTTTAGGAGATCATGATGCGTCGTGTATTGATATTTCTGATAGCGGTGATGGTATTGGCAGTCATCAATTTTGAAATCTATAAAAAAGAAAAATTACTTGTAGAAGGGACAACATTGTTATTAGAACTTGCCCCAGTTGATCCCCGTTCTTTAATGCAAGGGGATTATATGATATTAAGGTATAAAATTGCTCGTGAACATCAGAAAATTGAAACTGATGGCTATTTTGTCATTGAACGAGACAGTAAGCAAGTAGGGCATTTTAAAGAAGTTTATAAGGGTGAACTGCCAGAATCAAGCTTATTATTACGAGTTCGAAAAAGACGACGTGGCATTCGGATGGGTGCTGAATCTTTTTTCTTTCAAGAAGGACATGCTAAATATTATAATGAAGCACGTTACGGTGAATTACGTGTTTCTGCAACAGGAGACAGTGTTTTAATTGGGCTACGTAATGCAGACTTAAAACGGCTAGGACCGCCTATTGATAACCCTCTTTGAGACCTATTGTTGTCATTTTAAATATTTATATTTAAAAAACCTTGACAGTTGTAAAAAAACACTATATCATGCCCAGTTAATAACATATTGATTAGGCATGTATGGTGACTTAAGAGATATTATTTCAAGTTATTTTAAATTATTTTTAAAAAACACTTGACAAATAGATCATAAGCTATATATAATGTCCTTAGTATCTTTTAAGGGGCTGTAGCTCAGTTGGGAGAGTGCTTGAATGGCATTCAAGAGGTCGGCGGTTCGATCCCGCCCAGCTCCACCAGAAAGATATGATAGATAAATACGTCCCCATCGTCTAGAGGCCTAGGACACCACCCTTTCAAGGTGGCGACACGGGTTCGACTCCCGTTGGGGACGCTTTCTTTTCGTCAGCATGTTGTATTATTTCTCTATACCCCGAATTCCCCAATCTTCTTAATTTTTCTCAAATATTCAATTTTCTCCACACGTACGCCCGTAATCTGACTAATTTGTTCATCTGTCACATTCGCCAAACTCAACATCCGCCCTGCTACTTTTTCAGTTTCCGTTAATTTCAACTCATCAGGCACAGGCAGGCGACTGGGCGTCGGAAAATGAGTACAGATAATATACGTATAAATCTGCTTCCCCTGAATAGTATCCTCAAAATAAAGCGTATCTTGATCAGTATGTAAACTGCTAAACACCACATAATACCCTTCTTTTAAGTCTTCAGATTTCAGATATTCCGCTAATTGTCCCTTTCCTCGTTTTAACAGCGTATTATTACTAAACACCTTAGTTTCAATCAAATATCGATAGGTTTTATATACGATTAAAATATCAGTACGTCCAGCACCTGAGGGCA
>DAOVZS010000028.1 GCA_030635005.1 Thiomargarita sp.
AAATCATAAGCTACGTGTTCAAATGGGCACTGCCAATCGTCAACGTGTGGCAACAGAATTTAGTTTAGAACGTATGTGTGATGCAACGGTTAAATTTATTGTGCAAAAATTAGAACGGGTGTAAAAATTATTCATCCAGGGGTATCACACCCCTGGATTTTTAATGATACCGTCAATTGTGATGATAACACTTTGAAGTCTTAAATTTTCGAAATACGTTTTTCATAAGCATCACGAACAATTTGGATATCTTCTAAAAACCCTGATAATTCTTTTAATAATAAGGCTTGGGGACCATCCACTAAGGCATGTTCTGGATGTGGATGAAAATCCACGAGTACCATATTCGCACCAGCAATAATACCTTGTGCTGTTGCATGTTGAATTTCAAGTAAGCCATCTGGTGAACGGGCACGCGTGCCAACTGAATGGGAAGGATCAATACATACGGGCATACGGGTTAAACGTTTGACGACAGGAACATGGCTAAAATCAACAAGATTTCGGTGTGGATTGCCCATTTCACCTTTCATGCCACGTAGTGCAAAAATGACCTTATGATTACCTTCACTGGCAAGATATTCTGCAGCATTCAAAGATTCTTCTAAGGTAATTCCAAATCCACGTTTAATTAAAATTGGAAATTCTTGTTGTTTTCCCGCATGTTTTAACAATTCAAAATTTTGGGTATTGCGTGTCCCAATTTGTAACATCACTCCCGTGGGTTGCCCAGTTTGTTCCAAAGCTTGGCGAATTTCTTCAATTTGTATTTCATGCGTCACTTCCATGGCAACGACCTTAATCCCATATTTTCCTGCTAATTCAAATACATAGTTTAAACAATGTTTACCATGTCCTTGAAAAGAATAGGGATTGGTACGCGGTTTATATGCACCCATACGTGTACACACTTGCCCGTTTTCTTGTAAGGCTTTCATCATGATTTCAACATCTTGCGGTGTATTCACCGCACATAAGCCTGCAAAAACATGTAAATTGTCTTGACTAAAAGTGATACCATTATATTCAAAACTTGAACTGCGATTATCATCATCAGCATGGCGCCCTAAAATACGATAGGGTTGGGAGACTCGTACTACGCGTTCAACACCGGGAATTGCTTCAATATCTTCTTTCGAGAGAGAGACTGTTTTTCCTAATAAATAAATTTCTGTAAGATTTTGTTGGTCACCTTTCACTTCATGAACACGGTGTTGTATATTAGGCAAATTCTCTAAATATGCCATAATATGACGATATTCTTCATTGCTTTTTTGGATTTGTGGTTCCAGTATGATAATCATTATTAATAAGTATCCTGTCGTTTGATTTAATAAGAAATAAGTAAAATAAATAGTTTGTGTTATGGCGTCAATATTGTATTTTGTGCAATAGAAGATTGTTCAGGATAATCAAGGGTATAATGTAAACCGCGACTCTCATGGCGTAGTTGTGCTGAACGAATAATCAAGTCTGCAACAAGACTGAGATTGCGTAATTCAAGTAAATCATTCGTAACACAAAAATGACTATAATATTCTTGAATTTCACTGCGTAATAAATCAACACGACGTTTTGCACGTTGTAAACGTTTGGTGGATCGCACGATACCTACATAATCCCACATAAAACGTCGTAATTCATCCCAGTTATGTGCGACAACGACTTCTTCATCAGAATCTGTGACGCGACTTTCATCCCAACCCGGTACATTAGATAATGGTGGGGCATCTTTTAATTTCGTTAAAATATCCAAACTGGCAGAATGTCCAAAAACCAAGCATTCTAATAAAGAATTGCTTGCCATGCGATTAGCCCCATGTAATCCTGTAAAGGCAACTTCTCCTATGGCATATAATCCTTCTAAATCTGTACGCCCTTGACGATTAGTCATGACACCGCCACACGTATAATGGGCTGCTGGCACTACTGGAATGGATTGATGTGCCATATCAATGCCTAAAGACAGACAACGCTTATAAATATTGGGGAAATGCTTAATAATAAATGATTTTGGTTTATGTGTGATATTAAGAAATACATTATCATCACCTAAACATTTCATCTCATTATCAATAGCACGTGCCACAATATCACGCGGTGCTAATTCGGCACGAGAATCATAACGTTCCATAAAAGAACTGCCATCTGCAAGTTGTAATTTTCCCCCTTCTCCCCGTACCGCTTCGCTAATTAAAAACGATTTTGCATTGGGATGATAAAGACAAGTGGGGTGAAATTGGATAAATTCCATATTAGCAACCCGACACCCCGCACGCCACGCCATGGCAATGCCATCACCTGTGGAAACATCTGGATTACTGGTATATAAATAAGCCTTACCAGCCCCCCCAGTCGCCAATACTACAAATTTTGCTCGAATAACAATCACTTTGCCTGTGTTAAGATTTAATATATAACTGCCCAAACAGCGAGCACTGGAACCTGTAATCAAATCAATGGCAATATTGTTATCTATAAAACGGATATTGGGATGCGCATTGACTTTAAGTGATAAGCTTGACACCACCGCACGTCCTGTCGCATCATCAGCATGTATCACACGACGATGACTATGTCCTCCTTCACGCGTCAAATGGTAATTACAATTATCTTTGGAATCAGACGCTTGTGTAAACTGTATATTTTGCTTAATAAGCCAAGCAATACGTTCTGCTCCTTGTTCAACCGTGAAATTGACAATATCAGGATCACATAATCCTGCACCCGCATTCAGCGTATCTTCAACATGCGATTCCAAAGTATCATTTTTTCCCAAAACAGCTGAAATGCCCCCTTGTGCATATTGGGAACTGCCACTATCAATCTGTGCTTTTGATAAGATGATCACTTTAGCCTGATCCGCTAACGCCAATGCAAGGCTGAGTCCAGCAGCACCACTGCCAATAATTAATACATCAGTGTCGGTTGTTTGAATCATTGTAATATCCCAATCTATTTATCACGCAGTACTTTTGGTTTTCCATTAACAAAACGGGCAACAGGTAACTGACTACGATGAATTTCCCCATTTTGATTAATGGATAAATATCCTGTATACGCTTGCCATTGAAGCACACTTAAATTTTGAAGTGCAGGTAACATATTATACGCATCAATGCCAAATGCATATAAACGACTGTATAATGCTTTTTTATCCCTTGGTAAAAAACGGCGTAATCGTCTCATTTTTTTATTAGGCTTTAATATCCAAGGCATATCTACAAATTTGATCCCTGTCAATCCAGCATCACGGGTAGGACTTGGCGTGCCGCTGTATATACGAGAAATACTATACACGGGTAAATGGCTTGGTAAAAAACTACGAATGATTGAAGCTTGTCGAGAAATGGCTACCATAAACACCGCTTTTCTTTTTTTAACTTTCTTAAAAGCCAATGGTATAGATAAAGAAAAATCCTTACCATAAACATGTTCAAATGTTAATGTACCGCCCAGTGCTGCCCACTCAGATTGAAAGGTTTTTAATATGTCTGCCCCCCATAATCCATCAGGAATCAATAAACAAGCGGTTCGGTGTCCATCAGACCAAGCTCGTTTGGTAATTGCGCGGATTTCATCTTCAGGAGATAATCCAAATTGATAAAGATTACCCACAAATATAGGGGTATTCAACATATTCAAGGCGACTGTAGGTACA
Organism: Thiomargarita sp.; assembly: GCA_030635005.1. Taxonomy (GTDB): domain Bacteria; phylum Pseudomonadota; class Gammaproteobacteria; order Beggiatoales; family Beggiatoaceae; genus DAOVZS01. The sequence continues at coordinate 3,662 of DAOVZS010000028.1, forward strand.
GGTAATTGAGAAAAATGTTGCAAAGCCTGAATCGTTTCTTTTTTTAAAGGTCCTACTACCATATCAGCCCCGTCATCTACGGCTTGTTGATAGACGAGTGCCACATTAGTCTCATTTACAAAATAAGTCGTAATACTGGGACGTTTTTTACGTTCAAATGTGCTATCTGTTTTATAAGCGGCATAAAATCCCGCTTTAATGACCGTACCTGCGGTGCCAAACGCGGTGTCAAGTGGGGGTAATAATAAGGCAATTTTTTTAAGTACAGGTGCTGTCACAGGAGATAACACTTGTTCACCCGGATGTTGTGCAAAACGAAAACGCCAATTAGGAATCCCTTGAGACAAGGCTGTCTTTTCTAATAAGGCTAAAGCTACCCATCCTGAAAAGATATCATTCGGCTGTTGTTTTATTTCCCTGAGTGCTTGTAATTCAACCGTTTTTAAACTGTGCCATAACAGTTGATTATTTTTTTTCACGGTTAAGGGTGGAAATAATAATGTTAAATCAATACCCAGTGTTTCCCAAAAAAGGGTATCAATATCAGTGGCTTCTGTACTTAATAAGTGATTCAATGCTATTCTTAAACGTACTGCTGCTAAAGGTTGTTGTTTGACAGTCAACGCTTTTGCATGTAGTCGTTGATATTCTATGCGTAAAGAAATGGGTAATACGTCTGCATTAATACTCTTAAGACGTTGAAAGGCGTATTCAAGTTGTTGTTTTTCTAAATCAAGATCTATCAAGAGTAATTCCAAAGGGATTTCTAAGCCATAAGTTTGGCTTATATTAAGATTTTGTAGCTCAGCCATGGCTTCATACAAGCGTTTTTCTTTCAGAAAAGCCTTGATGGCTAATAATTGATGGGCTTGTTGAAACGTATCGGTGTATTCTTCTCCCTCTACCTTTTTTACCTTTTCTATAATAGGTATGTCTACTGCTTTAGGCGTGTTATCTTCTATGACCTTTTCTTCGATAATAGGTAGTGGATGACATCCTAAAAAAATTAAAATGAATAAATACGTTAAAATACGAATAAGCATAGTGTAATAATAGAGTCAATCTATAAATGAAAGAGAAAGATAGTATCTTAAAAATAACTATGTTGTGTCAAATACATTAAAATAATCAATTTGAGAAAGGGATATGTCACTTTATATTGTTGCTACCCCAATTGGCAATTTACAAGATTTAAGTCCACGTGCACAAACGATTTTACACGAAGTTAATCTGATAGCCGCTGAAGATACCCGTCACAGTCGCCATTTGTTAAAGCATTTTGGTATCAGCACGCCTTTACAAGCCTTACATGAACACAATGAGCGACAGATGTCACAGATTTTATTACAGCGTTTGCATAAGGGAGACAGCATTGCATTAATCAGTGATGCAGGCACACCGCTCATTAGCGATCCAGGCTGTTATTTAATACAAATGGCTCTTGCTGAAAAAATTACTGTCATTCCTATTCCAGGTGCATCTGCTGTTATTAGTGCCTTATCAGTGTCAGGATTTCCAGCAGATTGTTTTATATTTGAAGGTTTTTTGCCTGCTAAAACGGTCGCACGTCGTCAATGTTTAGAAAATTTATCAAAAGAAAACAAAACCTTAGTCTTTTATGAAGCCCCACATCGTATACTTGATTGTCTTAATGATATGATAGATGTTTTTGGGGCAGAACGAGAAGCCGTTTTAGTAAAAGAACTGACAAAAATTTATGAAACTGTGTATCGGGCAACGTTAGTAGATATACTCAATTGGCTAAATACAGCCACAGAACGGCAAAAGGGTGAATTTGTATTAGTAGTCAGTGGTGCTTCTGAGGACAAAACGCGTCTCAATCCAGAAGCAGAGCGGATTTTTCATCTTTTACGTAAAGAATTACCCAATAAAAAAGCGGCAAAATTAACCAGTGAGATTACTGGTGTCAGCAAAAATATATTATATGCGTTTGGATTAACCTTAACCTAGAGAAGAGCTATATGTTAGCCAATATTCGTGCCCGTATTGACCAATTTGATACACAAATTCAAGATCTGATTACGCAACGTGCCCAATTAGCGGCAGAAGTCGCACAGGCCAAATTTAATGAAGATGAACATCCCATTTTTTATCGCCCTGAGCGTGAATCGGAAATATTACGTAATGTGATTGCACGCAATCAAGGTCCTTTATCCAATGATACCTTTGTGCGCATTTTTCAAACGATCATGTCAGATTGTTTATCCTTGCAAAAGCCACTCAATATTGCATTTTTAGGTCCTGTTGGTACGTATTCGCAAGCTGCTGTATTACAGAAATTTGGGCATTCGGCATTACATCTCCCCTTACACACAATTAAGGAAGTTTTTCGAGAAGTGGAAGTGGGGAATGCACATTATGGTATTGTACCTTTAGAAAATTCAACAGAAGGCGGTGTGAATCAAACATTAGACTGTTTCATCAAAACACCCTTAAAAATTTGTGGTGAAATTGACTTACCCATTCATCATCATTTGCTTTCAAAAGAAAGTATCACAAAAATCAAACGAATTTATACGCACCAACAATCTTTTGCGCAATGTCGCACTTGGCTAGATAATCAATTACCGACAATTGAGCGTATTCCAGTGAATAGCAATGCAGAGGCTGCTATCCTTGCTGCAAGAGAATCTGGGTCAGCGGCGATAGCCGGAGAAATTGCTGCAGATATTTATCAACTACATATTATCGCATCACGTATTGAAGATGAAATTAACAATACCACACGTTTTGCGGTGTTAGGTCAACAAGACGTGCCCTCTACAGGTAAAGATAAAACATCCTTACTCTTATCTACTCCCAACAAACCAGGTGCTTTATACCTTTTGCTGGCTGCTTTTGCAGAAAATAATGTCAGTCTAAGTCGCATTGAATCTCGTCCTTCACGTCAAGGAAATTGGGAATATGTGTTCTTTATCGATATTGAAGGACATATCGAAGATACAATAATCGCAAAATCCTTGCAAGCCTTAGAAAAACAATCTTCCTTAATTAAACATCTGGGTTCTTATCCCCAAAACTTAGAGTAGACGATGAATAGTGACAGGTTTTATTTTTCAGCCTGTCAGTATGTGACACGCTCTTAATCTCGCTTATGATTGGCTTCTTTTTTAACAATTTCGGCCAATTGATGGGCGATTGTTTCAATTTGTTGTAAATCAACCCCTTCAACCATGACGCGAATTAAAGGTTCTGTGCCACTAGGACGTAATAATACGCGCCCTTTATGACTCAGTTCTTGTTCAGCATTATAAATAGCATTTTTTACCACAGTTTGTGACATGATCTCTACACCCGGTTTAATCGGAACATTAATCATACGCTGTGGACATTTTTGCATGCCTGTTTTTAAAACATGTAAAGGTAAGCCCATTTGAATACTGATGGCTAAGACTTGTAAAGCAGTAATGATGCCATCCCCTGTCGTTGTCCGATCAAGACAAATAATATGTCCTGATGATTCACCTCCTAATATTCCCCCCGTTTGTTGCAACATTTCTATCACATACCGATCGCCAACTGCAGCCCTTGCAAAGGCAATCCCTTCTTTTTCTAAGGCTTGCTCTAAACCTAAATTACTCATGACAGTACCCACTACTGTCCCTTGCAACTTACCCGCCTTATGACGTGCTTGGGCAATGATAAATAATAATTCATCCCCATCAAGGATCTCACCATTTGCATCTACCATAAGAACGCGATCCCCATCCCCATCTAATGCAATGCCCAAATCTGCTTTTTGATATAACACAGCAGTTTGTAAGGCTTGTGGTTGTGTCGCCCCATATCCTGCATTAATATTCAATCCATTGGGTTGATTCCCAATTGTTTCAACATGTGCCCCTAATTCTTGAAAAACACTGGGGGCAACGTGATATGTTGCACCGTGTGCACAATCGACTACAATTTTTAAACCCTTGAGATTAATGTTATGAGGAATGCTACTTTTACAAAATTCGATATAACGTCCTGCTGCATCATCCACACGTTTTGCCTTACCTAATTGGTCAGGTGCAACGGTTTGTAAGGGTTGCTCCATTTCAGCTTCAATAGCCAATTCCACCTCATCAGGCAATTTAGTTCCTTCATCAGAAAAAAACTTAATACCATTATCCTGAAACGGATTATGTGAGGCACTAATAACAATACCCGCTGCTGCATGAAAGGTTCGTGTTAAATAAGCAATAGCAGGTGTAGGCATAGGTCCTAGCAAGGCGATATCTACTCCAGCAGCTGACAAACCAGATTCTAACGCAGATTCAAACATATAACCAGAAATACGGGTATCTTTTCCGATTAAAACTTTGTTTTTAGGGCCATTTTTTAAAACACGTCCAACCGCCCATCCTAATTTCAAAATGAAATCGGGGGTAATCGGGGGAGTACCGACTGTTCCCCTTATACCATCTGTACCAAAATATTTACGTTGCTGTGTCATAAGAAAAATCCATTATTCAGCTTGTTGCAAAACGGCTTGGGTTATTTTTAACGCATCAACTGTTTCCGCAACATCATGAGTACGAATCATTCTTGCCCCTTTATTCACGGCAAGGACAGCTAAAGCTAAACCACCATATAAACGTTTTGTCACAGGCTTATTTAAGAGATGACCGATTAATGATTTCCGAGAAACACCTACCAATACGGGATAATCCAGTTCAGTCAATAAATGTAATTGTTGTATTAATAATAGATTATGTGCCACAGTTTTACCAAATCCAAACCCTGGATCTATCATAATATGATCTGATGTCATACCTGCTCCTAAGCAGGCTTGCACTCGCTCTAACAAAAATGTCTTGATCTCATCAATCACATTGTCATAATGTGGTTTGTGTTGCATGGTGCGCGGGGTACCTTGTATATGCATCAAACATACATGTACATCGTGAGAAGCTGCAACAGTGGCTAAACTGTTATCACCGCGTAACGCCATCACATCATTAATCATATAAGCACCTGCTGCAATGGCTTCACGCATGACAGTCGCTTTACTGGTATCCACAGAAATTGAAATAGGTAATTCTGCATGTATTTTAGATAAGACAGGGATGACACGATCCAATTCTTCTTGTACAGAAATTGCTTGGGCACCAGGACGCGTAGATTCACCGCCAATATCAATAATGTTTGCCCCATCCTCATACATTTGGCAAGCTTGTTTAAAAGCGGCATCTTTAGAACAAAACAAGCCCCCATCTGAAAATGAATCGGGGGTCACATTGAGAATCCCCATGACTTGGGGAGTTAGAAGATTATGGGGCATCATGTATCGATCCTAGCCCCCTTTTTTATGGGGGGCTTCAGTTGAGACTTATTTCACGTTTAAATCAGTCGGATCAACAGTTGTCTTATCCAAGCGCGGTTTGAGAATATCCTTTTCCTCTTTCTTAGGAACAGTATCCTCCTTATCTTGGTTTGTTGTCCCACCTTTGGTATTATTATCTTCCCAGTCTTTGGGAGGTTTAGGATCTTTTCCTGCCATTAAAGCATCAATTTGTTCAGATTCTAAAGTTTCGTATTTAAGGAGTGCCTTTGCCATTGTATGGAGAATATGGATATTTTCTTTGAGTAAACGTTCGGCACGCTCATAATTACTATCCACAATAGCACGGACTTCCAAATCAATCACATGTGCTGTCTCATCAGAAACCACTTTGTGTTGCGTGACAGAATGTCCTAAAAATACCTCATTATCATCTTCATTATAGGTGAGTGGCCCTAAACGGTTTGATAATCCCCATTTAGTCACCATGTTACGAGCAATATCTGTTGTTCGTTGAATATCGTTTGTTGCACCCGTAGTAATCGCTTCGGGTCCGAAAACAAGTTCTTCAGCAATACGTCCCCCAAACATACTGGAAATTTGACATTCCAAATATTCTTTACTGTAACTCAGTCGATCATTTTCAGGTAAAAACATGGTCACGCCCAAAGCACGTCCTCTTGGAATAATCGTCACTTTGTATACAGGATCATATTTAGGCATTAAGCGTCCCACAATAGTATGTCCTGCTTCATGATAAGCTGTTAATTTTCGCTCATCCTCAGTCATGACCATTGAACGACGTTCTGCCCCCATCATAATTTTATCTTTGGCTTTTTCAAAATCGCTCATTTCTACTAAACGCTTGTTGCCCCCTGCTGCAAATAACGCGGCTTCATTAATTAAATTTGCTAAATCTGCTCCAGAAAATCCAGGTGTTCCCCGTGCAATGAGATTCATTTTGACATTATCAGCAATAGGAACTCTGCGCATGTGAACTTTAAGAATGTGTTCACGCCCCCGAATATCAGGTAAAGGGACCATGACTTGACGATCAAAACGTCCCGGACGTAATAAAGCGGGATCTAACACATCAGGACGATTGGTTGCAGCAATCACAATGACCCCTTCACTGCCTTCAAATCCATCCATTTCTACCAATAATTGATTAAGTGTTTGTTCTCGCTCATCATGTCCCCCACCTAAACCAGCCCCCCGGTGACGACCCACTGCATCAATTTCATCAATAAAAATAATACAGGGTGCATGTTTTTTAGATTGTTCAAACATATCACGTACACGTGACGCCCCAACACCGACAAACATTTCTACAAAATCAGATCCTGAAATGGTGAAAAATGGGACTTTTGCCTCTCCAGCAATCGCTTTTGCCAATAAGGTTTTACCTGTTCCAGGTGCACCTACCATTAAAACGCCGCGCGGAAATTTACCCCCTAAATTTTGGAATTTACCTGGATCGCGTAAAAATTCTACTAATTCCGCTACTTCCGCTTTAGCCTCATCTACACCTGCTACATCATTAAAAGTAATTTTGACCTGATCTTCTTCAACAAGACGAGCCCGACTTCTCCCAAACGTTAAAGCGCCTCCACGTCCTCCCCCTTGCATTTGCCGCATGAAAAAAATCAATATCCCAAATAATAAGAGCATGGGAAACCATGAAATGAAAATTTGCATTAATACTGATTGTTTTTCTGGAGGCTGTGATATGATTTTCACATCATATTTCAATAAATCCCCAATCAAACCAGAATCCCCTGGGTTGTAGGTAGTCAGTTTTTCACCATTTTGCGTCGTGTATTTAATAGAACGTCCCTCAATCAAAGCCTCTTGCACATATCCCAACTGAACATTGTGAATAAAAGTTGAATAATCTACAGTGCGTGAATCTTGTTTAGGTGTTCCAAAATTATTGAAAACCATCATTAAAACAAGGGCTATAACAACCCATACTATAATATTTTTTCCCATGTCATTCATGACATATCGCCTCTTTTGTAAGTCATGGTGATTTTTAATCTTTTCCTTTAGTGAAATGTTTGGCAAGCACATATACTTCTGAAGAGCGTGAACGTGATGCCTCAGGTTTACGAATGATAACTTTTTTAAAATAGGGTCTTAACCCTTTGACATACGCATCAAAGCCCTCCCCTTGAAATATTTTACTTAAAAAATGTCCTGAAGTGTTTAACACATCAAAGGCCAAGTCGCGTGCGAGTTCAGCCAATAACATCATACGTGGTTGATCGACATCTTTGATACCACAAATATTGGGTGCCATGTCGGACATTACAAGATCAGTCTTGTATTCTCCTAATTCTGTGATCAATTGTTCTAAAACACACTGTTCTCGAAAATCACCTTGAATAAAGTGTACACCAGGCAAAGGTATTATGGGTAAAATATCCACAGCAAATATCTTGACTTGATAATGTTTTATAACCCATTGTGACCAACCACCAGGGGCTGCCCCCAAATCAACAACAGTCATATGAGGACGAAATAAGCGATCACGGGCATCTAGTTGTGCAAGTTTGTACACAGCCCGTGAACGATATCCCTCTACTTTAGCTTGTTTCACATAAATATCTGATTTATGTTCATCAATCCAGCGTTGGCTACTATGCTTTTTACTCATGATGTTCTGTCTATCCGATATTTTCGTAAAATATTGATTATTTGAGAACGCGTGATGGGTTTCGCCAAGAATTCAGCAGCCCCTAAAGCATAACCAATTTCTTTATTTTCCATCATAGTCAACATAATAACGGGAATATGAGCTAACTCAGGATCTGCTTTAAGTTTTGATAATACTTCCCAACCATCCATACCTGGCATCATCACATCCAAAGTGATGACATCTGGATGCATTTTTCTCGCCAATTGTAAACCATCCTCTCCATTATCTGCTATTAAGACTTGATAACCCTCTTTACTTAAAAAAATCTCCAGTGATTCACGTACAATATCATCATCATCAATCACTAGAATAACATCTGAATTAACAAGATTCTCTGTCACTTCATTATCAGTAGTACTTGATTTCTGAGGACTTAAATAGGCAGGAATACGCACTATTAAAAAGTTTCCTTTATCAAATTCACTTTCAAGCTTAAAGGTACCCCCTAGCATATGTGCAAAATGTTTCGTCTGTGCTAATTCTAAGCCAGTGCTCCCGTATTTGCGATGAGTAGACGCTAAAAATAAATTACCTTCAGTACTCACGCGAAAAGTAATCCACTCTCCCCCTTCTTGTGTGTCTCGTCTCACTTCTAAAATAATAATCCCTTGTTCCGTGAATTTCGACGCATTACTGAGCAGATTGAATAAGATTTGTCTCAATTTGCCCATATCGCTATAGATTTCACCTAAAGATTCATCAAATATAAAATGTAAAGTATTGGCTTTATTTTCTATTAAAGGTTGAATGGTAGAAACTGTTTTTTGGATCATCGTTTTTAAATCAAAGCTTTCTGAATATAATTGCATCTTGCCCACTTCTATTTTAGAAATATCAAGGACACTGTCAATTAAGCCTAATAATTCATAAGATGCACCATGAACACTCGTAATATCTACTGCTATCAACTCCTGATCATTATAATTAATATCTTCTTTAAGTAATTCTGTATAACCAATAATGGTATTGATGGTCGTTCTTAACTCATGGCTCATATTTGCAAGAAATTGGCTTTTCGCTAAATTGGCTTCCTCATTTTTTTGTTTCGCTGTTCGCAATTCAATGTTATCCCATTCGCGTTTGCTAATTTTATTTATTGACATGTTATCAGTTATCAGTTAATGTAACTATCATTTATTTTTATGGTATTATAAAACAATTTAGAAAATATTAAAAAAATGACTCCTCAAGAAATACTCTCTAATATATTTGGTTATCAACATTTTCGCGGTGCTCAAGAAGAAATCATTAATCATATTTTAGCGGATGGAGATGCGTTAGTGTTAATGCCTACGGGTGGCGGGAAATCATTATGTTATCAGATTCCTGCTATCATACGTCCCGGTGTAGCTATTATCATCTCTCCCTTAATTGCATTAATGCACGATCAAGTCACTGCGTTACAACAAATTGGTATTCGTGCTGCTTATCTCAATTCTAGTTTAACACCAGATCAAGCACGGTTCACGTCACAACAATTACGCCAAGGTGCATTAGATTTGCTGTATGTCGCCCCTGAAAGATTGATGACGCCGCACTTTTTAGATTTCTTGGATACAACTGACATCGCTTTATTTGCCATAGATGAAGCACATTGTGTCTCACAATGGGGACATTCTTTCCGACGAGAATATATAGAATTATCTATTTTACATCAACGTTTTTCGGGTATTCCGCGTATTGCACTCACAGCTACCGCTGATGATTTGACACGTCGTGATATTATTAAGTATTTAGGCTTGGAGCAGGCGAAAAAATTTATTGCTGGATTTGATCGTCCCAATATTCGATATCGTGTGGTACAAAAAAAAGATCCGCAACGCCAACTGTTATCGTTTCTGAGAGCAGAAGGACATCAGGGTGATGTGGGCATTGTATATTGTTTATCCCGAAAAAAAGTAGAAAAAGTGGCAGATTGGTTAACAAATCAAGGTTTCATAGCCTTACCTTATCATGCTGGATTACCTAATGAATTGCGAAAAGAACATCAAATACGCTTTTTACGGGAAGAAAATATCGTTATTGTGGCAACCATCGCTTTTGGTATGGGTATTGATAAACCTAATGTCCGTTTTGTTGCCCATTTAGATTTACCTAAAAGTTTAGAAGCCTATTATCAAGAAACAGGACGTGCGGGACGTGATGGATTACCTGCCAATGCTTGGATGGCGTATGGATTACAAGATGTTGTCATGTTACGACATTTTATGGAAAAATCTGAGGCTGATGAGCAACATAAACGCATAGAACGGCATAAATTGGATTCCATGTTGGGTTATTGTGAGATGACAGGCTGTCGTCGTCAAGCCTTACTCAACTATTTTGGCGATCACTTGCCTCACGCTTGTGGTAATTGTGACACGTGTTTAGAACCTGTGGCAATGTATGATGGCACAGAGGTGGCACAAAAAGCATTATCTTGTATTCATCGAACAGGATATCGTTTTGGTGTTCATTATTTGATTGATGTGTTATTAGGTAAAACGACTGCACGTATTACACAATTTAGACATGATCAGGTGAGTACTTATGGTATTGGTAAAGAATTAAGTAAAGAAGAATGGCAGTCTGTTTTTCGACAATTGGTTGCCCGGGGATTTATTAAAGTTGATATAGAAGCCTATGGAAGTTTTCACTTAACAGAACAGGCTCGTCCTATACTCAGAGGTGAACAACGTCTTGATTTACGAAAAGAACATAAATACAAAACCAGCAAAGATAAAAAATATAGCCGCAGCTCTCGAACAAACTTTACAGATAGCGATCAGATTCTTTGGAAAAACTTGCGAACGAAACGTTTAGAATTATCCATAGCCCAAAATGTTTCCTCTTATGTGATTTTTCATGACAGTACTTTAGAAGAAATGGTGCAACAATGTCCTAAAAATCTGGCAGAATTTGCACAACTAACCGGTGTAGGTAACAGTAAATTACAACATTATGGTAAAATTTTTCTTGAGGTGTTAGAAAAACATACGCTCAAATATAGTGACGTTGCAAAATAATATACTCCACAGACACAAAAAAATATGACACAACTATGAAAATTAAAACAAAAGTTTCCTATATTGTATTACTTGTTATTGTAATCACTGGGATCACTGCTATCAGTATTAGCGGTTTTGTGTCAAGAAATCTGATAAAAAATGAAATTTACAATCATTTAGATAATGTTGCACATTCAAAAGCCCATCATATTGAGACACTTTTTATTGAATGCCAAGATATTGTGAAAATACTGGCTACTGAAAAGATTTTTTTAGAAACAGGGGCGGATGCACAAGATTTAATGATGCAAAGAATAAACGAGATTATTCATATTAATAAAAAAATTACGCACATTAGTATTGTTGATCAAAACGCTAAGATAATTGTACCTGATGATAATCATACCAGAAATTATCAGGAATTTATCATTTCCTCACAAAAAGGAACATATCTTAAAGATATTCATATCTCCCCATTGACTGGCAAGCATATTATCAGTATATCAACACCTATTTTGCAAGAGGGTAAATTAGTACGGTTACTCATTATTGATATCGATGTTGAAAATAGCTTATATAATATTACAAAAGACAGAACAGGATTAGGAAAAACAGGAGAAATATATTTACTCAATCACGAAGGCTATATGATCAGTCCTTCAAGATTTCTTAAGGACACTTTTTTAAACATACAAGTCACTTCTCCCAAAGCACAAGAATGTTTAGGTCGAGACACTCAAAATAATACATATCTTGATTATCGGGGTAACATCGTTATTGGAACATCTCATTTCATTGAAGGTATGAATTGGTGTTTAATCGCTGAGATAGAGGCTGCTGAAGCCTTTGCGCCTGTTGATAAGCTGATTTGGATGATCTTTTTATTTTTTTTAATGCCTTTAAGTGTGGGTATTCTATTTGCACTCATTATGACAGAAACAATCACACGTCCTATTTCGCTGTTACATAAAAAAATTCGGGGCATAGAAGAAGGTAATTGGGATTATAATATTATTATTGAGAGTCACGATGAAATTGGGGAACTATCAAAATCTTTCGATATCATGACAGAACATTTGAAAGTATCACGCCAACGCTTAGAGACCCGTCGTGATGAACTTGAAAAACAGGTAATAGCCAGAACACTTGAATTAGATCAAAAAGTGGAAACATTACGGCATAGTGAAGAGCGGTTTCGTAAAATTTTTGAAGATGGTCCTATTGGCATGGCGATTATCAATAAGGAACAATCATTTTTAAAGGTAAACAGTGCTTTTGCGAATATGGTAGGTTACACCGCTTCTGAACTCATAGGGCAAACGATTACGGATATTAGCTATCCAGACGATATGCCCCAAAATAGAGCTTTCATGACGCAAGCTTTAAAGGGGGAACGTACTTATTTTCAGATGGAAAAACGATATATTAAAAAAGATGGTCAGATTATCTGGGGAAATTTAGCGGTGTCTCTGTTGCATAATCAAGAAGGAGAACCTATTTATTTTTTAGCTAAGGTTGAAGATATCACCAAACGCAAATTGGCAGATGAGGAAATCCGTAAACTTTCAATCGCCATTAAACAAAGTCCGAGTATTTCTTTAATTACCGATCTTCAGGGTCACATTGAATATGTCAATCCGAAATTTACGCAAGTAACAGGTTATACAGCAGAAGAAGTTATTGGCAAAAATCCTCGTTTTTTAAGATCTGATGACACCGATCAACAATTTTATAAAAAATTATGGAAAACGCTTTTTTCTGGCGGTGAATTGCGTTCTGAATTTCAAAATAGGAAAAAAAATGGGGAAGTTTATTGGGAATTTGCCTCTTTTTCAGCTATCAAAAATAAAGAAGGCACCATTACCCACTTTTTAAAGGTTGCTGAAGATATTACAGAGCGAAAAAAAGCTGAATTTTCCTTAAAAGAAGCCAAAGAGGTTGCTGTTTCTGCAAATCGTGCTAAAAGTGAATTTCTTGCAAATATGAGCCATGAAATCCGAACGCCTATGAATGCTGTGCTTGGATTTTCTGAATTATTATCCTCATTGATTACCGATAAAAAACATAAAGGTTATTTGGATGCGATTCAAACTGCTGGAAAAAATCTGCTTATTTTAATTAATGATATTCTTGATCTTGCCAAAATTGAGGCGGGTAAATTAGATATTCAATATGATTTGATTGATCCTTCTATCATATTCCGTGAATTAGAACAACTTTTCTACCTTAAAATAAGAGCACAAAAAATAGATTTTATTATTGATATTGATA
>DAOVZS010000002.1 GCA_030635005.1 Thiomargarita sp.
AAAATCCTGATGAATCAACATATTTGCCAACAATTCCCTAATAGCAGTTGGGGGATAGAGTGGCATATTTTTGCGGTGTCCATTGGGTGTAATAATTTCACGCGTCGGCAATAAAATATTAATAAAATCAACCGCATAAAAAAAGCTAATAGCATACCCATGCATTGCTTCTTTTTCTCGCACAGTTTCAGTACGACTACTATTAACATATTGAATAATTCTAATAGCTTTATGCCGAAGTTCTGGAAATAAAGCTAAATCCTTGGCAAATAAGATTGCCCCTAAATTATAAATATTCCAGTGCCCAGATTGATTTTTGATAATCATTTTTTCGGCTTCTAACTGTTGCAAAATGCCGTTTTTATTACTGGGTAAATTTTGTGCTGTTAATTCAAAATAACTGGGATAATCCAAACAATTGAGAACCTGATCAGCATTTAGGTTTTCAAGAGCAATTTGATTTTCAAAAGGAATTTTATCAAATAACCGCCACAATAAACGTTCTTTTTCAGGCATAAGTTTTACCACACAAAGCAGCACTATTTGCTAAAGCTGCGATATATTCCCCAAGTTCGTCAAACTTGTTATAATTTTGCTTAAATTCTAACCATTCTGTTTCAGTGGATAGATGACGTAACTCTGTTAATAAACTCTGTAAATAGTGCTCTCTGCCGTTTTTATACATCTAATTTTCGATAATAATAGGGTTTCGATAATGTTTATATGCAAATTGATAAAAATTGAGATGACCATTTTTCTCAAATATTTTTTTAGCGTTAAATCTAGTCATATTGGTAATAATGGTTGATTTTGTATACTTATTATAATACATTAATGCTTCAAAGTATTTTTTTAGATGGGCAACATTATTGTCTTTCCATCCTTTTTTGTCCATAGAAATAGGTGTGATGGTCTCTAAATTACCAAAAATCAACGCGAGCGTACTGATACGTTTTTGAGTATCATCAACATAATAAATATTGAAATCAGGATCTTGTATTTCCCACTGATTACTTTTGATATTGAATACCTCTAAAAATGTATGTGTATTGACTTGAGGATTTTCATCTGTAAATATCATCACCATTCTATTGGGGATTTCAAGTTTATCTAAAATCGCACTCATAGCTGCAGCACGGGGACCACAACTCAAATGAGGATGTCCTTTTGAAGTTTGATGGGTATTCCACAGCATAGGTAATACTTTTTTTGTTTTGAACGCGTACTTTTTATGTTCAGCATCTATTTTATGAACACTATTTTGATACACCCAGTTTCTAATAAAATCAATTCTGTCTGATTTTGAAGAATGTGACGTTATATACTCACTTATCTTGTTTAAATCATTGATATTCTGTGCTGTTATTGGGTATATTAATGGTTTAACCATTTTTATAATAAAGGGTCTAATGGCATTCCATTCATGTACAAATAGAGTAAAAAAAGCAATATTGATCAATACACTCCCGAACAATATTGAAAAATAAGTCAATTTTCTGTTAGTCATTTTTTTTAAATGCAACTTGTCGTTATTATTCCTGTATAGTAGATTGTTCAGCATCTGGTAACCATTTCTCCAAAATACTAAACATATTTATTTTAGTAATAGGTTTATACATGTAATCATTCATGCCAATCGCCAAACACTCATCCTTTTCATTCGACATGCCATGAGCACTGATACCAATAATAGGCACACAATCATACTGAAAATTCTTTCGAATTAATCGCGTCGCATCCATACCATTCATTTCTGGCATTTGTATGTCCATGATAATCAGATCAAAATCATTAAGTGCTAACATTGACACCGCTTCTTGACCATTGTTGGCAATATCAACAGATAATCCCTTACTTTTAAGTATGGTTTCTATCACTTGTTGACTAATGAGATTATCTTCAACGACTAAAATGCGTTTTCCTATTTGTGGGAGGGGATAAGACATATCACGTGTTTGAGCAAACAGCCACATAATAGTATGCATTAAAGCATAAGGTGAAACGGGTTTGCTGATAAAGGCATCTACCCAAATATTTTGACTTGTTGTTTTTTGTAAGTGTTTATGATTGCTATCAGAATGCTCACTCATCATTAAAATAATAAATGATTTGGGGAGAGACATGTTTTGCAAAACAGCTTCTATTTTTTCAAAATCTTGTATTGTTTCATCTACTAATATTAAATGATACGCCATGGACTGTTCTGTTGCTTTTAGATTTTCTAATACGAGATCACAAGAAGTCGCACATGATGTTTCAAACGATAAGCTTCGTAATATATTTTGCACCTGTTCTAGTGCAGTTTCCTCATTATCTATAATAAGTACTTTTAAACCGTGTAATTCTGAAGGAAGTTGAAAAATATTTTTTTCTTCTTGAATATTAAAAACGGCTGTAAAATTAAAAGTGCTGCCCTTATCAAGCTCAGATTCAACAGAAATATTTCCTTCCATCATATGTGCTAAAGATTGACAGACTGCCAATCCCAAACGTCCACTACTTGTAATTTGAGGTGGAGTCGCGTCTTGTTTAAAAGCCTGAAATAACTGCGGTAATACGTCAGCTTGAATACCAATGCCCGTATCTTTAATAGAAAACAATAACTTGACTCGCGTTGTTTCTAATGCCACCACTTCTATAGCAATAATGATACAGCCCTGTTCCGTAAATTTGATTGCATTCATAATCAGTTTGGTGAGAATCTCTTCTAAACGCAAAGGATCACCAATCAGTGCAAGGGGTACATTTTTATTAATAGATAATAATAATTGAAGTTTTTTTTCTTTAATCTTGACACTCAAGCTATTGATTAACTTCTCTATGACAACTTCTAAATTAAATAAGATCATCGCTATATGTAACTTACCCGCTTCAATCTTGGATAAATCAGAAATATCATCAATAATAATACCTAAAGAATCAGAAACACTTTCAATTTTTGAGAGATAATAGCTTTGTGACTCTGTTAATGTGGTGTTAAAAAATAATTGTGTCGTATTATGAATGACCTTCAAGGGCGTAGCAATTTCTAGACTAATATTGGCTAGAAAATCGCTTTTATCTTGATTCGCTTGTTCTGCAATATCTTTAGCAATATAGGCTTGTTTTTTTGCGTCCAGTATCTCTTGTCGTGCATGATCTAAATCATCAAGATATTTTTTTAGTATATTTTCAGTTTTTTGACGTTCAAAAATTTCTTTTTGGAGTTGAATATTTTGACGTTCAAGCTTTTTTTGCATCTCTCGTAATGTGAGATGTGTTTTAATTCTAATTAAAACTTCTTTACCATAAAATGGTTTAGTGATATAGTCTACGCTACCGACTTCAAAACCCTTTATTTTATCTTGTACGTCATTTAAAGCAGTTATAAATAATACTGGAATCTTTTTCGTGTGTTCATTGGCTTTTAAACGCTTACATGTTTCAAACCCGTCTATACCTGGCATCATAACATCCAGTAAAATAAGATCGGGTTGTTTAGAAATGGCAAGATTAATACCTGTTTCACCATTAGAAGCTAGAAATATTTTAAAGTGTAAACCTTGCAAATAATCTTCTATGCCGCCCAAATTGGCAGGTTCATCATCTATAATAAGCAGCGTTTTGTTGTGAAAATCATCAAGAGTCATAAGTGTATGTCTACCCTGTTCTTTTATGAGAGTTCTGTCAATGCAAGGAGTTTAGAAATATTTTTCAATTTAGGATTACTGGATAAATGTGCAATACCCCGATGTAGATGTATTTTAAATTGTTCATTAAGCGTTTGAGAGGATAACTGTAATCCATCTTGTCGACACCGTTGTTTTAATAAGGCAAAATACACATCAGCATGTTTTCCCCCAAAGACTTTCCACGTCATTTCTATTGAACTGTCTGTTTGCACGTTTTCTTTGGGGGGCGTAGAGGGATCGCTTAATGAAAAGCAGAACGCCCAGCGACACAGTATATTCCAATTTACAATCCCTGTTTTACGTTTCAACATGCTTAAATGACTTTTACCTCTTTCAGAAATTCTCACCGTTTCAATATTCATGACTGCTTTTTCTCATTTAAAAAAGTAACCTGATGTAATCAATGAAGACTGTTTCTTCTCATCATAAGCAATATAATATTCATGTCCTATTGCATATTGTAACGTCTTATAATAAGTTTTATTAATTTCTTCATCGGTGGATAATAGGATCACTTGATGGCTTGCTTGATGAAAATAATGATCAACTAAATTTTTGCGATGGGGACCATCCAATCTGCTTAGGGGCGTGTCAATAATGGCAGGTAAAGGACGCCCACTAGCACGGCTGAGTCCCCATAAAATTGCAATAGCCAGTAATTGTCTCTCTCCTGCAGACAAATTTTCAGGATAAAGTTTTTCATGACTTGGGGTATACAGTGTGAGTCTATAGCTATTGGGATCAATACTGATGTGCTTGATAAAATGATCTTTTCGGATAAGTTCTTGAAAACTCTCATGAATAAGTATTTCAAGTCTATTAATATGTTTTGCTGTGACTGCTTTGGCAAATTTATCTAAGGTATTGCGTACTGTTTTAGACTGTTTTAACATCTGCAGCGTGAGTTCACTCGAAAATTCTGCCGTTGTTTGAATTTCATATTTGTGCATCAATGCTTTTTCTTTACGGGCACATATTTTGACAAGGTGTGTGTATTCTTGTTCTTGTTTTTTGATGCTTAAAAGGGTAAGGTTATAATCCTGTTCAGTTTTTTGTAGTTTTTTCTGAATATTTTTTAAACTGTCAGAATCAGGAATACTGGCAAGTTTTCGTTCACAAGCTTGAATCTCCAGTTTTATTTTTTCAGCCTGATCTAAGAGGATATGCATTGAAGTGTGTAACTGTTTAAAAGCATTATCTTGTAAATATGTAAAAGCGGTGGGATCAATATTAAGATAAGATTTTGTATTAAAAGACTGTTGCCGTTTAAGCTGATCTGCTTTTAAAAATGTTTCAATAGCACTCAATATCGTGATTTTAATAGATTTTTTCTTTAATAATTCCAGTACCTGAGCATCGCGTGTTTCTAATTCTTTATAAAATATTTGATTATTTTTTATTTTTTGTTCCTGAATCGCTTGTTTTTCAGTATCTTTGAGTAAATCACGTATCATCAAGAAAGGCGTTTCTTCTCCCGCAATATCACGTAATTGTCCTTCAATATCTGATAAATTCTGCTGAGCTGTGGTGCGTTGAATTTCAATTGTTTCACGTTGTTCAAACAGTTCTCCGCCTTCACGCCGATATTCTTTTTTCAAGGATTCTTGCTGTTTTTTAAGTGTTTCTAACTGTTTTTTCAGTTTTATTTTCTCTTGTGCACTGCGTTTAACACTCTTTTCCGCTTCTTTCAATTCTGTTTCTATTAGGCTGATAGTCTGACGATTTTCTTGTGATTGTTCTTCAGTTTTGCGTTTACGTTCCACGGTTAATAAGTCTGTGGATAGACGATAGACTAAATCTAAGCCTAATAAGGCTTGAATACCTGTTTTGAGTAATTCAGCCGCCTTATCTTGATCAGCAAAAGCTTCAATTTTTTCGCCATCGAAAAAAAACAAGCTAGAAATTTTAGAAGGTATAAATTCTTCAACATATTCATACCATCTTTCGGTGATTACTGCATCTAAAATACCATCACGTTTAATTTCTACACGTTCTTTAATACCTTTACCTGTAGAATGCCATGATCGATGAATACGAATCGATTCCTCTTTACCTTGTCTAAAGTGTTTAAATTGCAATTCAAGCGTCGCCCCTTCCTTAGGATCTACATGATAATTAATCATTCTCGCTAAATAGTCTAAATAATTATTATTACCTCCTTGTGAATGTTTCGCAAATTTACCATAGAGTGCAAGTTGTAAAGCATCCAATAAAGTGGTTTTGCCACTCCCATTAAGTCCTCCCAATAAGATGATATTTTTTTGGGAAGAGGGAGGCGAGAGTTTAATGAGATGGTGTCCTTTATAAATACCAAAATTATAAAGTACAATTTCTTCAAAAATCATATGAGTTATCAGTTATCAGTTACAAAAAAAATAGCCGTTTTTATCATTATAACATGTTATTGTGTGATAAATGGGTGTTAAATGTGAGTGGATGATGCTGGGATTGTGTTTGTTGTTCGTTCTAATAATCTTAATTGAAACAGCATAGAATAAAAAGGCGGTAATATTTTGTCATGTTTGTCATAAACACCTTTTTTGTACACATCCTGCTCGCAACGCTTTCTCATACGAACTAATTCCCAATGATTCAAATCTAAAATTTTTATCATATACTCTGCTTTTTTGAATTTTTCACTACCTTTTTCATGTTTTGGTAAAATCTCGAAGCTGAAATCATCATAAAAAAAATAGTTCTCTATATCTTTGATTTCTACAGGATTCAAAAAATATTCTTTATCATATTCATTTGCTTTTCTGTGTTCACAAAATTCTTTTTTAGGCAGTTCTTGTGTTATTGGTATACTACAATCAAATCCTTCACAAGCAAGAGATAAATTACAATAGTCAAATGTTAAATGAGAATACACTGAACGTGGACGAATATGCTCAATATGGGAACGAATATTTTTTGGATCAGGTTCTTTGTGTGTTTTTAAAAGTAATTGCTGTTGACAATAAATACATAAGCCACCTTGCTCATAATATAAATGCTGATGAAGCGTTAATTTGATATTACTCTTAACATTTTTCCAATAGGAAGTCTTTTTCTTGTTAATATAGTCTTCAAACTCTTTACAACATTGAGATTTATCAATATATCGCATATTTATTTTTCTGCTTGTATGATGGCCAGTTTATGAAAAATACGCATCACAAGCGGATCAGAACGCCCTAAATTACTTATTAAAGAGTCTATTAATTGTTCATTTTCAGGGAGATCTAGTTTATCAGCTTGTGTTCTGAATAATGCAATCACCTTTTCAATATGCCGTGTTGTTGCCAAATCTCTAAGTGGCGTACCCATTACTTCTTCTAAAATATCATTGGGTTCATTGCCACGCGTATGAATTTCTTTGTTA
This sequence comes from Thiomargarita sp., assembly GCA_030635005.1. Lineage (GTDB taxonomy): Bacteria > Pseudomonadota > Gammaproteobacteria > Beggiatoales > Beggiatoaceae > DAOVZS01. The sequence continues at coordinate 7,036 of DAOVZS010000002.1, forward strand.
TCACTTGCATGAACACATTCTACCGTTTTTTGTTCTTTATTAATCTTTAATATAAATAAATTCTCAGGATGAACAGATGCAATAATATGGGGCGAATGTGTCACAAGAATAACTTGGTTATTGCCTTGTATATTCTCATATAACTTCAGTACTTCTTGTTGCCAAGTGGGATGTAAAGACGTTTCAGGTTCATCTACCATAATCAAACTATTTTGGGGGCGTAACTTATCAAATAGGATGGCTTTATAATAAAGTTGTTTTTCGCCCCCTGATAATGCACTAGAATATAGCTTTGTATCTGAAAAAGATTGAAAAATAGCTTGTTCTGAGTTGATATCAACAAGTTTCGTATTTAAACTTATCCCGTCTAATAATTGATTGACATTGTCAATAGCCTCTTTTATCACATCTTTGGCAATTAAATTTCGATCTGCTATTAATTTACTTTGAACCAATTTAACAATATGTGTTTCTATGGCTTCTTTATGTGAAAAAATATCAATAGAAACAACAATACCATCTGAATTTATTTCGACGTCTGATTTTTCTGGCAGATTAAATAGTTGTCTCTGTTTTGAGGTCAAATGTTCTTTGAGTTCACTGTGAACAGCAGGAAAATATAAGAGTTTAAATATACTTTTGAGTTGTTCTTCTGGCATGATACCAAAAAAATGAAAATCATTACGGCGGATAATAAAACCTTTTTCTACTTTTTCTAATTGATATATAAGTGTAAAATATTTTATCTTGCGTTTAAGATGCTTTTCTAAAACTTTAAAAGCGGGTAGTAATTCATGTCGTTTACCCGACATTTTATTGATTTTATTTATAAATTTATGAGATAATGCGATTAAACGTGATTTTTCTGTCTCAGAAAGTTCTAATTCTACTGATACCTTATCGCAAATCAGTGCATTTTCATCTTCATCGTACTTATATAATAAGCTTTGCACTTTAAATAGATTTAAACTTTCAGAAAAGAGTTTTTGTAATAATTGTAGTAAAGATGTTTTTCCTGATGCATTAATGCCAGCGATGACAATAGTATCTAAAGTATGCCCATTGATATCTGTAAAATCTAGCGTGACATCATGAAACATTTTGTAATTTTTAATATGAATTTTTCTGATTTTCATTTTCAAGCTCTCTATAAAAATCAAAAAGTATAACATTATTCACTGTCTTTTGTTATTGTATTCTGTACTTGTTATCATAAAACTATTTAGATACTCAAAAAATGCAAAATATTATTGAACAAGCTTTTGACAAACGTGCTGAACTCAATTCACAACAGGTGAGTCTTGAGATTAAAGAAGCAGTCACAGAAACGCTTGAGTTATTGGATCAAGGGCGTTTACGTGTGGCAGAAAAAAAAGACGGAAAATGGATAGTCAATCAATGGATTAAAAAAGCAGTCTTATTATCATTTCGATTGGCGGATAATGATTTGATTAAAGGTGCTGAAACCAATTATTATGATAAAGTGCCCTCTAAATTTGCTGATATCAGTTCACGTGAATTTCGGGAACAAGGCATACGTGTTGTGCCACCTGCAACGGTGCGTAAAGGAGCTTATATTGCATCTGATGTGGTTTTAATGCCTTCTTATGTGAATATTGGGGCTTATGTAGATCAAGGCACGATGATAGATACTTGGGCAACAGTGGGATCGTGTGCTCAAATTGGTAAAAATGTGCATTTATCTGGCGGTGTGGGGATCGGAGGCGTGTTAGAACCCATACAAGCCAGTCCAACGATTATTGAAGATAATTGTTTTATTGGGGCACGTTCTGAAATTGTAGAAGGGGTGATTGTAGGGGAAGGGGCAGTTATTTCCATGGGTGTGTATATTGGACAAAGTACTAAAATCTATCATCGTGATACCGACACAGTGAGTTATGGATATATTCCACCGGGTTCTGTGGTCGTTTCAGGTAATTTACCCTCTGCTGATGGTAAATATAGCCTTTATTGTGCCGTTATTGTGAAACAAGTGGATGAAAAAACACGAGGTAAAGTGGGTTTAAATGAATTATTAAGGGATATTTGATATATGACAACATCTAACACAGTGCTGTCTGTTGAAGAAGCCTTAGCGCACATTAGTCAAAATTTACAGCCAGTATGTAATGAAGAGCACATCGCGATACGCAGTGCCTTAGGCAAAATTTTATCTCAAGATGTACATTCAAACATTAACGTGCCACCCTATGATAATTCAGCGATGGATGGCTATGCAGTACGTGCTGCTGATTTACCCAGCCAAGGTAAGGTACAATTAACCCTAATAGGGACTTCATTTGCGGGAAAACCCTATACAGAATCAGTTCAAGCAGGACAATGTGTTAGAATTTTCACCGGTGCTGTGATTGCCAAAGGCACCGATACTGTGATTATGCAAGAACATGTTGAATGTGCTGATAATATGATCAGCATTGGATCAGAGCATAAAAACGGACAACATGTGCGCCCTATCGGTGAAGATATTAAGATAGGTCAAGTTGTCTTAAAAAAAGGAAAACAACTGACTCCAGCAGATATTGGCTTGTTATCTTCGATGGGTATTCCAGAAGTGACGGTGTTTCGTCGTTTACGTGTAGCCTTTTTTTCTACGGGTGATGAATTATGTCCTGTCGGTACAGTATTACAAACAGGGCAAATTTATGATAGCAATCGTTATACACTACATGGTATGTTGACACGATTAGGTGTTGACATGATTGATATGGGGGTTGTACATGATACACCCGAAGCAACAGAGCAGGCTTTTTTATCAGCCGCACAATGCAGTGATGTGATTATTACCTCAGGCGGTGTATCTGTGGGAGATGCTGATTATGTCACCGATACCTTACAGCGTATTGGGAAGGTAAATTTTTGGAAAGTCGCCATGAAACCGGGTAAACCTTTAACATTTGGCACGGTTCAAAAAGCAACATTTTTTGGTTTACCGGGCAATCCTGTCTCTGCAATGGTCACGTTTTATCAATTTGTACGTCCGGCCTTACTACAAATGATGGGGCAAGAGAACATAACCCCTTTCCGTATCACCGTCCCTTGTCTCTCACGCTTGAAAAAACGTCCCGGTCGTTTAGAATTTCAACGAGGAATACTCGAAAAAAATGAACACGGTGAATTAGTAGTCCGATCGACGGGAAAACAAGGTTCAGGCATTTTGATGTCAATGAGTCAGGCGAATTGTTTTATTATCTTGCCTAAAGCCTGTGAACATGTGGAAGTAGGCAATCATGTATTAGTTGAACCGTTTGCAGGTTTGATTTAGAAAAATGATGCCCCATAGGGGTATCTGTCTTGGGGATAAATCCACCACAAATAGTATACAATGATGAAAATACCCTTTTATCACCGTCTTGATTTTCGTATCATCACCCTATTCTCTCTGGTGTTATTTATGGGTTCGTTGTTGGGTCTTTTTGGAGCACGTTATATTGCAGAACGTGATTTTCATACGCTATTGCATCGACAGTTTCGTATTGCAAGTAATATGGCGGAAAATGCCTTTAGCCAAATTGGACAAATGGGTTTGAATGAAACGAAACATTTTTTATTGCATCATGAATTGCATGACGCTATTGACAGTAAAAATACCCAAATTATCCAGACACAAATGGAAGATCTCCTGAAAGAATCCAATGCAGATATCACTATATTGCTTGATCATCAAGGACGTGTGTTTTACCATTCCCAAGATCCACAGCAAACAGGTGTATCCCGTATCTCACACAGCATCGTACGTAACGCGATTCTTAATAATGAAGACAGTATTTCTATTTTACAAGAATTAGACAATTTCATTATTTATGCCTCAGGACGCTTATTAACGCCTAAAAATCGTCTAAAAGCTATTATTCTCATAGGCTATGCTATTAATGATCCTCTTATTAAAAACCTCAGCAAAAATACAGATATTGGGATTACTTTGGTAAGACGTAGAGCGATTATGGCTTCCACCTTTAATGAACAAAATAAGCGGTTAAAAACGATTCCCATGCAGTGGGTTAATTATCAAATCATGTTGCAATCCTATCATATTATCAATAGAATACGATTTAATAAGACGACTTACTTCAGTCATGCCCAACAATTAAAACTCATGGATCCCATGCAAGAAGGGTCTATTTTATTCACGATTCCCACGCTTCAATTAGATAAAATTAAATATCAGCTGTTACATGAATTTACCTTACTGTTTACACTTCAATTTATACTGATTAGCCTGTTTGGTTTGCGTTTTTCAAAACGTTTGCTGAAACCATTACACCAACTGTTCTTATTTACGCATCATAAAAACCAAAAACAATTACAGTGCTCAGAACGGGACGAAATCGGTGCATTAGCACGCCGTTTTAATACACTGTTCCGTGATATCCAAAGTAAAAACAATGAGTTGGAACAACGTGTCGAAGAACGTACCAAAGATCTACGTATTGCGAAAGAACAGGCGGATGCAGCCAATAATGCGAAAAGTGAATTTTTGTCTAATATGAGCCATGAAATTCGAACCCCCCTTAATGCGGTGATTGGATTTTCTGAACTTTTACTACAAATGGTGACGGATAAAAAACAAGCTAATTATCTCTCGGGTATTAAAATAGCAGGCAACACATTACTGACCTTAATTAATGAGATACTGGATCTTGCCAAAATTGAAGCCGGACGTTTAGAGATTCAACGTCAGGCTATTGATCCTAGAATCATTTTTAAAGAATTAGAACAACTGTTTGCCCTAAAAATTCAAGAAAAATGTTTAAAATTTGAAGTCAATATTAATAAGAATTTCCCTACCGTCTTATTATTAGATGATAATCGTTTACGACAAGTCTTACTCAATTTAATCAGTAATGCCATCAAATTTACTGAAACTGGCAACATCACACTTAACATCAAACATAACAATAATCATAATAATACCATTGATTTAATCATTACCATACAAGATACAGGGATTGGTATTCCCAAACAAGAACAAGATAAGATTTTTGGTGCTTTTCAACAAATGGATGGACAAAGAAATCGAAAATATGGGGGCACAGGGCTGGGACTTGCGATCAGCAAACGACTCATTGAATTGATGAATGGCGAGATTAGTCTCCAAAGTCAAGTTGGGATAGGCAGTATCTTTAAAATAATTTTAAAAGATATTGACATTAAACAAGAATCCAATGCCGTCAATACACATCAGATTGTTGATATCAATGCCTTTTTGTTTAAACCCGCAAAAATATTAGTAATAGATGATATTGAATCCAATCGTCATGTGATTCATGAACATTTATCTCAAAGAAATTTAGAAGTCATAGAAGCCGATGATGGAGAAAGTGGCGTCAGAATCGCACAAGACATGCAACCTGATCTTATTTTTATGGATATCAGAATGCCTATAATGGATGGCTATGAAGCGACAAAGCAATTAAAAAATCACCCTAAAACTAAAAATATACCCGTTATCGCCCTCACAGCCAGCGTGATCAATCAACACTCAAAAAAACAATTCGATGGTTTTTTATCGAAACCCATTCAAATTTCAAAGTTGATTCATGAATTATCACATCATTTAAAATATACACTACAAGAGCAACAAGCTGTCATATTGTCTCCTCCGAAACAGAATACTGTCAATACTTTGACAGCTTCAGAGCGAGAAAAATTACCTGAGTTGATAGAAAAATTGGACAAAATGGTGTTGAGATTAAAAGAATTTAAAGGGGCATTAGAATTGGATAAAATAGAAATATTTGCACATGAAATCTGTCAGTTAGGGAAAACATATCATGTCGATTATTTATATCATTATGGTGAAGAATTGGATGAATTAGCTCAAAATTTTGAATCTACCAAGATTAGAACATTGTTAAATACATTTATGGCATTAAAACAACCCTTAAAAGAGTCTCTGACATGAAACGACCCTCCATATTAATTGTAGATGACGAAGCCCAAAATCGAAAAGTCTTAGCCAACACCTTAAATGAATGGGGATACAGTATTATTTTAGCGGATGATGGCTTACAAACCTTAGAATTATTGAAGACTAAAACACCACACCTTATTTTATTGGATATTATGATGCCGGGAATGGATGGTTTTGAAGTCTGTCAGAAAATAAAGGCAGATCCTAATACAAAAGATATTCCTATTATTTTTCTCACCGCCCATACTGACACAGATAAAGTAGTTAAAGGCTTTCAACTCGGTGCAGTAGACTATATCACCAAACCTTTCAATAGTGCTGAATTAATACCACGTGTTCAAACACATATTAAACTCAAAGCCACCGAAGAACAATTAATACAAAAAATACAAGAACTTGAAACCGCTAATCGGACCAAAAGTGAATTTCTGGCAACGATGAGTCATGAAATCCGCACGCCTATGAATGGGATTATTGGTTTAACCCAACTTGCTCAAAAAACAAGATTAACGTTTCAACAACAGGATTATCTTACAAAAATTGATAGTTTAACGCATGTTTTATTGGATATCATTAATGATATTCTTGATTTCTCAAAAATTGAAGCTGGAAAATTAAATGTAGAACATATTAATTTTTCTTTAGAAGAGGTTTTAAACAAGTTATTTAATACATTTTCTCTAAAAATTGAAGACAAAGGATTGACCTTATATAAAAATATTAGTAGCGATATTCCACGTTATTTAATCGGTGATCCCTTACGATTGCTACAAATTTTGATGAATCTGACTGGCAATGCCTTAAAATTTACAGAAAAAGGTAAGATTCTAATTGCAGTCAACGTCATTAAAAAAGACGACACTTTTATCACACTAAAATTTTCGGTGCAAGATACAGGCATTGGCATTCCTTCAGAAATCAAAGAACATCTTTTTAAGGCTTTCACCCAAGCAGATAACACCATTTCTAGAAAATATGGGGGCACAGGTTTGGGACTGGCCATTTGTAAATGTTTGGTAACAATGATGGAAGGGGATATTTGGATAGACTCTATCGTAGGAGAAGGCAGTACTTTTAACTTTACGGCTCAGTTTAAATGTTCATCTGAACAAGAATGTTCAAAACAGCAGGCACAGACAAAAGCAGTGCCCAGCATTAATACACTGCACGGAGCACGAATATTACTGGTTGAAGACAATCTCATTAATCAACAAGTGGCGAGAGAATCCCTAGAAAGTGAAGGTTTGGTGGTAAAAATTGCTAATAATGGTCAAGAAGCCATCACCGCAGTCACCAATAATTCATTTGATGTTGTATTAATGGATATACAAATGCCAGAAATGGATGGGTATGAAGCGACACAAATTATAAGAAAAAATCAGTATACGCTCCCTATTGTTGCCATGACTGCACATGCTATGAACAGTGTTCGGGAGAAATGCTTATTGGTGGGTATGAATGATTATATTACGAAACCTATAGATTTAGAACTATTATTCAGTATCTTAAAAAAATGGATTAAACCAAAATCAAAACCGTACGCTATTCAAAAACATCAAAAAATTACAGGGGAACTTCCCAATACCTTACCTGGATTTGAGCTTAAGTCTGCGATTAAACGATTAGGGGGCAATAAAAGTCTTTTTAAAATGTTGTTACACGATTTTGAACGAGACTATGCGCATGCAGCTATTGATCTTCGTTCAGCACTCGAGCATAACGAGATAGAAACGGCCTTAATATTAAGCCATACGCTCAAAGGTATTGCAGGTAATTTATCCGCAAATGAGTTACAAAAGGCACTGTCTGACTTAGAACGTGCTTTAAAACGCGACAATTTTGAAGACGTGCTCATGGATAATGTTGAAATATCCCTAATAAAAGTGTTAGAATCTATCAAAACGATACCACAAGAAAATCAGAAAGACCTTGAAATCGAGGACACTCAGTCAATTCCATTAGATATTTCAATAGTGACACCCTTATTAATTAATTTACATCAAATGATTGAAAAACATAATGTTAATGCTGCGCATTCTTTAACAGCACTGTCAACTGCAATGAGTGGCACTGGTTTTTCAACAGAATTACACCATATCTCTGACTGTTTAAATCGCTTTGATTTCTCAAGCACAAAAAAATCATTAAATATAATCGCAAAGAGATGCAATATAAAACTATAAAATCATATGAACATCCAAACTAAAATATCCAGTATTATTTTTATACTCATTTTAGTGACGGGTATTGTCGCTATTATGAGTTCTTATCTCATTTCTAAAAAAATGCTTGAAAATGAGATTTATCATCATTTAAACAGTATTGCGATCTCAAAAGCAGAACATATTGAAACAATGTTACATCATGACGTTAATCGCGTTGTCAAAACCTTTGCAACTGCAACGGTTTTTTTAGATGCTCTTAGAAATAGTCCTCAAAAACATCTTGCAACTCAAAGAATTAAAGATTTAATTAAGATTTATGAGGATATTTCTCGGATAAGAATTTTGGATAAAGAGGGTAAGGTTGTTGTTTCAAGTCATTCTGACATTGATGCGGTGGGTAATGCTGAAATATTTGCTTCTGCTCAAAATAGGCCTTATATTCGTGATGTCCATATTTCTACAATAACAGAAACCCCTGTCTTGAGTATTGCAGCACCCATGTTTATCAAAGGTGAATTTGCGGGCATGATCATTGTTAATCAAGAGCTTGAACATGAATTATATCAAATAACGACATCCTATCGACATGGGAAGACAGGCGAGATATATCTGATCAATAAAGATGGATATATGATAACCCCCTCACGTTTTAGAAAAGATACTTTTTTAAAAAGTACAATACCTGTCTTCAAATTAAAAGGATGTTTTACAGCTAAGATTGATTCTACGCCGTTGCCACATAGAAAAATAAATCTTTATAAAGATTATCGAGGCGTCTTAGTGATTGGAACACACCGTCTCATTAAAAGTAACAGCCAGACGCTTTGGTATTTATTAGTAGAAATAGATGCAGAAGAAGCTTTTGCCCCAATCAATACACTGGTGCATCTCATGTCTCTATTTTTAATAGGCTTGTTAGGTGTGAGTGCGATCGTTGCTTTTTTTATCTCCAAACACATTACGCATCCGATTATCCAATTACATCAGCATGCAATCGCCATTGAAAAAGGGCGCTGGGATGCTCAAATACTACTTGATAGGCACGATGAAATTGGGCACTTATCAAAAGCATTCAATCGTATGACCCAAAAACTCACGAATTCCAAAAATGAATTAGAAAGACAGGTTGTGGAGAGAACAGTTGAATTATCCAACCGGATTGAAGAAATTGAAGCACAAAAAATTATATTATATGACAGCGAATCGAAATACAAAGAACTCTTTAATAATATGACGAGTGGCGTTGCGGTGTATATTAGTATTGATCACGGTAACAGTTTTATTTTTAAAGATTTTAATCATGCCGCAGAACAGATTGATCAGATAAAAAAATCAGAGCTTTTGGGTAAAACGCTTCTTAAGGTCTTTCCAGCTGTCAAAAAATTTGGAATAATAGAAGTTTTTCAACGCGTTTGGAAAACGGGTCAACCAGAATCTTATCCACTCACGTTATATATGGATAATAGGATAATGGGATGGCGGGAAAATTATATTTATAAATTGTCAACGGGTGAAATTGTAGCCGTATATGATGATGTGACAAAACGTAAAAAGGCTGAAGATTCACTGATTAAAGCCAAAGAAGTCGCTGATTCTGCAAATCGTGCTAAAAGTGAATTTCTGGCTAATATGAGTCATGAAATTCGAACACCTATGAATGCTGTCATTGGATTTTCTGATCTTTTATCCAAAATAGTCCAAGATAATAAACAAAAGAGTTATTTATCCGCGATTCAAATCGCGGGACATACGCTACTGACGTTGATTAATGATATTCTTGATTTAGCCAAAATCGAAGCAGGACGACTGGAAATCCACTTAGAAGCCATTAATCCAAGGCTGATTGTCGCCGAATTAGAACAATTGTTTGCACTTAAAATGGCAGAAAAAGGCTTAAAATTTATTGTTACAATTGATAACTCATTGCCACTCGCCCTCTTTTTGGATGAAAACCGTTTACGACAAGTGTTACTGAATCTTATCGGTAATGCTGTTAAGTTTACAGAACAGGGACACGTTAAAATTTATATCAAAACAGTAGGCAACGGTCATACTGTTGATTTCATTTGTAGCATAGAAGATACGGGCATTGGAATTCCCACAGATCAACAATCTAATATTTTTAAAGCTTTCCAACAAATGAAGGGACAAAATAGCCAGAAATATGGGGGGACTGGACTTGGGTTGGCGATTAGTAAACGATTGATTGAAATGATGAAAGGTACATTGACGTTGACAAGTCAGGTCGGAGTGGGAAGTCTGTTTAAAATAACCTTAAAGGATATTAAGGTGTATGATGTTGTTGTCCCCATAAAAATGGAAAATACTTTTGATATTACAACCATTTCATTTGAATCAGCTACAATATTGGTTGTGGATGATATAGAATCTAATCGTGATGTTATTCGTGAAAATTTATCCCAAGTCAATTTAGACGTGATTGAAGCCGATAATGGACAAAAAGGCATTCTTTTTGCACAAGAATATCAACCCGCACTTATTTTAATGGATATCAGAATGCCCATTATGGATGGGTATGAAGCGACAAAACTTTTGAAAAATAATCCACGCACACAAAAAATACCCGTGATAGCATTAACAGCTTGTGTGATGGGAGAACACGTCAAATCAAATGCATTTGATGGTTTCTTGTCTAAACCTGTTCAAATATCAACACTCTTGACTGAATTATCACATTTTTTAAAGCACAGCACGCACCCCGTAAAACCACAAAAAACTGACATCCAAAACATTGAACCTCTGTGCATTTCAGAACAAGAGAAACTGTCAGAATTAGTGGATAAACTGCTACAATTAATACCCATTTTGGAAAAATTTAGCGGAGCATTAGATTTAGATCAAATTGAGCATTTTGCTCAGAAGATCCATATGTTAGGAGAACAGTATCATATCTTATGCCTCCAAAAGTATGCAAACGAGTTGTCTGCAGTTGTTAGAAATTTTGATTCAGCACATATTCGACACCAATTAAAAAGATTACCCAATATGATCACATTGTTACAAAAATATGAAAATACAAACTAAAATAGCCAGTATTATTTTTTTTATTTGTGTCATCAGTGCACTTTTTACCTTATTATGTGAGCATTTACTCTTAAGACAGATGATGGATACCACACTTTATCAGGGTATATTTTTGATACTCTTGTTAGGAATGATAAGCATACTGTCTCTTGTCATTGCCAAAAACCTTTGTCATCCTATTATCAGATTGCATCGCCTGTCAGCCCTTAAACAAGGAAATTGGGTTATTAAGAGCAAGGATGACATTGGAGAATTATCAAAGTCCTTTAATCAGATGATAACAGGAATGAAACAAGCCCAAAATGCATTGCAGCTGCAAAAAGATTTTTATGCCAATATTTTAGATAATATTGTGACAGGTGTTTTAGTGACTGACACAGATGATGTGATTTCTTATGCCAATCAAGGCATGTCCAATATTGCAGGTATACCCATACATCAAATTGTGGATGTACGCATTTTAATTGATTTTCCTGAAGAAACCTTAAAATATTTCAGACCCTATTATTTAGAAGCAAAAGAATTTTTAAAACCTATTCAGTATCATGCGATTCCTGTGATAACCCCCGCAGGACGCCATAGTTATCAATCGGGTTGGTTTATTCCACAAATTAAAGACGGCAGTTTTTCGGGAATGATTTATACTATTATTGATATTACGCCCCAAAAAAAAGCAGAAGATCAATTAAAGCGATATAAAGATCAGCTTGAAATTAAATTAGAACAAGGAACCTTAGAATTGGTGAATGCCAATAAAATCTTAAAAAATAAAATTAAAGAGCGTAAACATATAGAACTTGCTTTAAAACAAAGTGAATCAAAATATCGACGACTCATAGAAAATATGTCAGAGGACTTCTTTTTTTATAGTCATGATATTCAGGGTATTTTTACATTTATCGGCTCTTCAATTCAAAAAACATTGGGTTACACGCCAAAAGAATTTATGACACATTATACAAAATATTTAACAGATACGCCCATTAATAACAAAGCAAAAAAGCATGCTGACTTGAGTCTACAAGGTATCCTTCAACCTTTATATGAAGTAGAGGTCAAATGTAAAGATGGCACTTTGAAATCTCTTGAAGTTTCTGAAGTCCCCATCTTTAATGAACAGCAGCAGGTGATTGCGATTGAAGGGATTGCCCATGACATTACAACACGCAAACAAACAGATGATAAATTAAGGGTCAGTGAATTAAAATGGAAATATGCCTTAGCGGGGAGTCAAGATGGCATATGGGATTGGAATGTGGTGACTGATGAAATTTTCTTTTCTGAACGCTGGAAAACGATGCTAGGATGTACAGTCGAGAAGATTCCTAATGATTTGAGTGCATGGGATAAACGTGTCCATCCTGATGATAAAGAACAGGCTTATTTTGATATCAAACAGCATCTTGCTGGAAAAACTGAGTATTATTCTAATGAACATCGTTTGTTATGCGAAGATGGGACGTATAAATGGATCTTAGATCGGGGAAAAGTCATTGAATATACAGCAGACGGGAAACCGTGGCGATTTGTAGGGACGCATTCTGATATTACCGAACGTAAACAAAATGAGATCGCTTTAAAAAATGCCAAGGAAGAAGCAGAATCAGCCAATAAGGCGAAAAGTGAATTTTTAGCGAATATGAGCCATGAAATCCGTACGCCCATGAATGCCGTGATCGGATTTTCTGATCTCTTATCAAAGATAGTCACCGATAAAAAGCAGAAAAGTTATTTAGATTCTATTCAAACGGGCGGTAAAACACTCTTAACGCTTATTAATGATATACTTGATTTAGCCAAAATTGAGGCGGGAAGATTAGAAATTCAATTAGAACCCATTAATCCGAGAGTGATTTTGACAGAATTAGAACAACTTTTTTCTCTTAAAATGGCAGAAAAAGAATTGGCATTTTTTATACACATTGAAGACAAGGTGTCACCTTTTCTCGTATTAGATGAAAATCGTTTAAGACAAGTCTTATTAAATTTAATAGGGAATGCCGTCAAATTTACGGAACAGGGACATGTTAAAGTGGGTGTTCATCAAAGCAACAAAAATAATAATGGGAAGGTGGATTTAATTTTTACAGTAGAAGATACCGGTATTGGCATTCCTGAAAACCAACAAGACAAGATTTTTGCTGCGTTTCAACAAATGGATGGACAAAACAACAGAAAATATGCAGGAACAGGCTTAGGATTGGCCATTACAAAACGATTAATTAAAATGATGAATGGGGGCATTACTGTTCAAAGTCAAGTCGGTATCGGCAGTTGTTTTACACTGATTTTAAAAGATGTGCAGATTTCTAAAATCATCTCTCCTTTGAAAACAGAGGATACTTTTGATATTAATACGATTGTTTTTGAACCCGCAAAAATATTAATAGTGGATGATATTGTATCTAATCGTGATGTTATTCGTGAAAATTTATCCCACGTCAATTTAGACATCATAGAAGCTGATAATGGGCATAACGCTTTACTGTTTGCACAAGAATATCAACCTGATTTAATATTAATGGATGTGAGAATGCCTGTCATGGATGGCTATGAAGCGACGAAACAATTAAAAAGAAATCCAATCACACAACATATCCCTGTGATTGCATTAACCGCTAACGTGATTGGAGATCAATCCAAGAGACATCTATTTGACGGTTTTCTCTCGAAACCTATTCAAATATCAAGGCTTTTGACACAATTAACAGAATATTTACAATATCATATCCCTGCGGTAAAAGCATGTAAGGATCTGAATCAGGAAGAACTGAAGCAAGCAGATCAAGAAAAATCTCCAGAAGTCATTAAAAAATTAGAACAATTAATACCCACACTGAAAAAATTTAAAGGGGCTTTAGATTTGGATCAGGTTGAAGAATTTGCACAGGATATCAGTCTATTAGGTAAAGAACACCATATCTCTGAAATCATTTCTTATGGTCAAAATCTGTATGAAATGGCTCAAAACTTTGAGTCTGCAAAGATTAGAATACAGTTAAAGCAATTTACAGAACTGAGTAAACTAAGGAGTTTAGAATGACCAAAAAAACATTGATATTAATCGTGGATGACGAGCCCCCCAATCAAAGCGTCTTGGCAAATACGTTGAAGCAAGGAGGATATAGTATCATTCTAGCAGATAATGGCATGCAAGCATTAGATGTTCTGAAAACGAAAAAGCCTCAGCTTATTTTATTAGACATTATGATGCCGGGTATGGATGGGTTTGAGGTGTGTCAGAAAATCAAAGAAGAACCCAGTACAGCAAATATTCCTGTCATTTTTTTGACAGCTCATAATGAAAGTGAAAATGTGGTCAAAGGATTTCAATTAGGTGCAGTCGATTATGTCACCAAACCCTTTAACAGTGATGAATTAATCACACGCGTTCACACACACCTTAAACTTAAAGCCACTGAAGAAGCTTTAAAAGAGTCTAATGCTACAAAAGACAAATTCTTTTCCATCATTGCACATGATTTAGGGAATTTATTTAACGGGCTTATTGGTGTTTCCAGACTATTAGCTGATCATGATATCCCTGCTGATAATACTGATGAGTTTTTGCAAATTATTTTGCGTAGCTCAGAAAATGGATTTGGTTTATTACAAAACTTGTTAGAATGGTCTCGCATACAGACGGGTAAACTTCAAGCCCATCCCATTTCTTTAAATTTGGAATTTGTAGTTAATCATACGATTCAATTATTACAGAATCAGGCGGAACAGAAAAAGATCACGATACTTTGCCAAATTAAAGAAACCTCTGTGATTGCAGATGAATACATGCTACACACGGTGATTAGAAATTTGCTGTCTAATGCGATAAAATTCACGCCTGAAAATGGACAAATAGAATTTTACACGGAAAAAACAGAGAATCAGATTGAAATATCCATTAAAGATAGCGGTGTGGGTATTAAATCAGCAGATATTGATAAAATTTTCCGCATAGATGAAAGTCACTCTACAAAAGGCACAGACGGCGAAAAGGGGACAGGTTTAGGATTAATGTTATGTAAAGAGTTTGTGGAAAAAAATGGGGGAACGATAGGCGTTGAGAGTGACTTTAATAAAGGAAGTCGTTTTTATATCCGCTTTAACACCGTTACAAAAAAGCAGTGATTCGGTGTTTTTGATACACTGTCCTATCAATTTTTAACGTAAAATGACAAAAAAATGAATTCAGACATCCTGATTTCAGCACAAAACTTATCACGTTATTACGGAACACATTGTGCTGTCAATAACATTAGTTTTGAGCTAAAACGTGGACAAATTCTTGGTTTTCTGGGCCCTAACGGTGCAGGAAAAACGACCACAATGCAAGTTATTTCGGGGACGCTAGCCCCTACAATGGGACAAATTACTATTGCGGGTTATGATTTAATAGATGAGCCCCTCAAGGCAAAAATGGCGATTGGCTATTTACCTGAACAACCGCCTTTATATCCAGAAATGTTGGTAGAGGAATATTTACGTTATTGTGCAAAACTTCATCGGATTCCATCAGCTAACATCGCGAAAGCTGTCGGAAAAGCGATTGGACGGTGTGGTTTACACAGTGTTTATCGACGCTTAATTGCCAATTTGTCTAAAGGCTATCAACAGCGTGTCGGCATTGCACAAGCCATTATTCATACCCCCGACGTCGTGATTTTAGATGAACCCACTGTCGGTTTAGATCCCAATCAAAACCGTGAAATACGAACATTAATACGTGAATTAGCACAAGAACATAGTGTGATTTTATCCACACATATTTTGTCTGAAGTGCAGGCTGTGTGTAGCCATGTACAAATCATTAATCATGGTCAATTAATACTGAATGACACTATTAAAGGATTATTGACACAGATACAAAGTACTTATTTACGCATTGCATTGCGTCAACCCCCTGATATTCAGGTTTTAACAGGCATTGAAGGTGTTGAAAAAGTTGAAGCACAAGATAAAAACTGTTTTCGTATTCAATATACTGCCAATCATAATCCTGCCGAAGCCTTAGTAGAAAAAGCAGTTGCAGGTCATTGGGGCTTATATGAACTCATTCCTGAACAAGGGACTTTAGAACAAATATTTATAGATTTAACAAATAACTGATAATTGATAACTGATATGTGGACAATTGCGACACGAGAATTACGAAGTCTATTTGTATCACCCTTGGCGTGGAGTATTTTGGGTGCAATACAAGTGATTTTTGGATGGTTTTTTGCTGTACTGATATATTGGTTTGTACGTCCTGATGTTCAAACCAGTTTAGCTAATGATCCTAATGCACCTGGATTGACTGCCATTGTAGTGGGTTCTTTGTTTGATTGGATGGCGATTATATTGTTATTAGTGACGCCTTTACTCACTATGCGTTTGATCAGCGAAGAACGTCGCAATAAAACATTACATTTATTACTCTCAGCTCCTATCTCTATGACCAGTATTATCTTGGGTAAATTTGTAGGTTTAATGGGATTTTTCATCATCATGTTAGGGATGCTGATGCTGATGCCTTTATCCTTATTGTTTGGTGGGATGTTAGATTTTGGTCAATTAGCTTCAAGTTTATTGGGCATGATTTTATTTTTAGGGGCTTTAACATCATTGGGATTATACATTTCTACACTGACTGCACAACCCACCGTCGCTGCTTTTAGTACTTTTGGTGCGTTTATGTTGCTATGGATGCTGGAATGGGCAGAGAATATTGGGGAACAAACGGGGATTTTAAGCTATTTATCAATCACTAGCCATTATCAACCGTTATTAAAAGGGCTATTTAGCAGTGCCGATGTTATTTATTATCTCTTATTTATGGCGTTATTTTTAATTTTAAGCATTCGCCGTTTGGATGCAGATCGTATTTAATCACTCAAAACCAAACCTTTATAAGGGTTTGGTGTCACCGAAGACTCAATAATGCAAGTTACAAAACGTACTCATTTACAAGCCAGTGTGCAAAATACCATTTTTATGGTGTTATTAGTTATCATGATAGGTTTAATTGCTTGGTTAAGCAACCGTTATGAAATGAAAGCTGATTGGACAATTAATAATCGACACACCTTATCAGAAACCAGCAAGCTTTTATTGGATAAATTATCTGATCCTATTACTATCACCATTTATGCGAGTAATGATAAAAATTTACGCACCGCCTTTACAGAATTATTGGAGCGTTATCAACAACATAAAAGCGATATCAATATACGTTTTATTGATCCGTTTACTGTGCCTGCAGAAGTGCGAGAACGGGGTATTCAATATGATGGAGAATTCATCATTGAATATCAAAATAGGACAGAGCATGTACAAGAAGTACCGCCTTCTGAACAAGATATTACCTCAGCTTTAGAAAGAGTCGCACGAACTGAAAATCGTGTGATTGTCTTTTTAGAAGGACATGGAGAGCGTAGCCCCACACAGCATCATAATCAGGATCTCAGCCAATGGGCTTCTGCCTTACAAAAACGGGGCTTTGAACTACACAACCTCAATTTTGGGACGCCCACTGATATACTTGATACAGCCACCGTATTGGTGATCGCCAGTCCTCAAAAAATGTTATTGCCGGGTGAAGTGACTCAGATTAAAAATTATATTGAAAAAGGGGGAAATTTATTCTGGTTAATCGATCCACGTGCGACTTTACAAGGTTTAGAACCTTTAGCACAAGAATTTGGTTTAAGCATTCAAGCGGGTATTATTGTTGATCCCGTCAGTCAGCTGTTAGGTGTCAATGATCCCAGCGTGGTGTCTATGACTACTCAAGGGTATGGTGCACATCCCATCACAGATGGGTTTGAAGAATATGTAACCTTATTTCCACAAGCTAAGGGATTACTGATTACCGAAACAGAAGCATGGCAAGACACTGCCTTACTCACTACTAATCCTAAAGTATGGTCAGAAACAGGTGATATTACAGGTGCTATTGAATATAACCCAGAAACTGATATTAAAGGTCCTTTGACGATTGCCGTCGCCTTGGATCGAGATGAAAAGGCAGCGCAACGTGTGGTTATTGTCGGAGATGGAGATTTTCTGTCTAATGGATATCTTGGATATGCGGGTAATCTTGATTTAGGCGTGAAAATGATGAATTGGTTGGCACTAGAAGACAGTTTTATTGATATTCCCAGTAAAACGGCTGTTGATTTAAATTTAAAATTGTCCGCCAGTGCTGTGCTGATTTTAGGCGGATTCTTTTTGTTTCTATTGCCTATCATGTTAATCTCTATTGGAATACTGATTTGGTTACGACGGAGGAAAGCCTAATGCGTCATCCTTGGTTAATTAATTTTTCCTTATTAACGCTGATACTTGTTTTAGCAGTCTGCGTCTTTTACAGTTTAGAAGAAGAACCGATTGAATCTCCCGTATTGATTGATTTAAAAGCAGAAAGCGTCCAAAGTATCCGTATTGAACGGGAAAATAAAGCGACCATTTTTATGACAAAAAATAAAAATGGATTTTGGCAGATGGCAACCCCTTTGCATATCTCAGTCAATGCTGTTCAAATAGAACGTTTATTACAAATATTATCAGAACGTGATTATAAACGTTTAGAAAGTGATACTTTGGATTTAGGAGAACTCAAACTAAATCCACCGCTTGCCAGCATTAAATTTAATCAAATCACGCTAGCAGTCGGTGATACCTCTCCTTTTGATAACAGACAACGTTATGTACAAATAGATCACAATGTATATGTGATTCAAGATAGTTTTTTTTATACTTTAAACAACGATGCTTTAAAATTTGCTAATTTAGCGCCCTTAGGTAATAGCCCTAAAATAACTGCCCTCAAAATGCCGGGTTATGATTTGGTATTGACAGAAGGTAAATGGGCATTGACGTCCACATTTTCAGAAACAGACATAGACGGCAGTGCAGATGCGATTAGTCAGTTAATTGAATCTTGGCAAAAAGCCTCCGCGTATGCGGTGTCTCCTTATGTGTCAAGCACACCCTCTCAAGGTGATATACACATTAGCTTACAGGGGAAACAACAGGCTTTACATTTTCTCATTTTATCTGCAACCCCTGATTTAGTGTTAGCAGATCCTATTACAGGTATCCAATATAAATTACCTGCGAATCAAGCAGATAAATTATTACAGTTACCCACGGCTACCAAGCCAGAAGCGCCCCCAACGAAATAAAGGGTAGAAGAAAATTTATCTCTAGATATTATTATTAACTGATGTTACGTACTCTGTTTCTAAAGAACATATTTCCATTTTTTAGAACCAGAGTGCGCAACATCAGTTAATTTAAACGCTCTCGGAGCATAGCCAAAATCTTGAGTCGCTTCCGTATGCTCAAAACATAAATCCTGATTCATTCGATCTAACATTGCTGTTGAAATATGTGAAAATGCAGGCATCCAAGAAAGACTGTGTACTAATAATTTAAAAATAGACGCCGGTATTTTTACCAAACGGGGTGTTTTGCCCAGCTGTTGAAAAATTGAGTTGACCATGTCATCATAACTTAAAGTTTGCCCACCGCTTAAATTATACGCTTTATTCACCGCTTTTGTGGTAAGAGAGGCTTGTATAGCTGCTTGCGCTAAATCATCAGCATGTACGGGTTGGCGTAATCCCTTTCCCTCCCCCAATATCGGAAAAAAACCAAACCGTCGGATAAATTGTGCAATAAAACTAACATTTTTATCTAATCCGCATCCATAAATTAAAGTGGGACGAAACACTGTCCATGAAATATCAAGTGCACTCAGTACCGATTCTGCCTCAATTAATTGAGCTGCAATCGCTCTTTCTTTAGGATCAGTTGATTTAGATTTGCTAAAACAACTGGTTGAGCTAAAAGCAATGATTCTTTTTAAAGAAGTTTCATTTAATGAAGGGGGTAATAAGGATAAAGGGGCGAGATGAAATAAATAGGCTTGTGTTATGGGAAATGAAAAATTTAATAAATCAGCCTGTTGCCAGTTAATACCTGTAGAATTTTGGGGGGGATGCCGACTCAAGGCAGTGATTGCAAAACCAGCTGCTTGTAAGCGCGGGACTAAAAAATGTCCAATTTGACTGCTTGCCCCCGTGACTAATGCACTTTTTTGAGTAGAATTTGTGAGCATAATAACGTCCATGTGGGGGGGGTAATTTCATGATATGATAGCATATAATCAGCAACCTAAAGATCTATTACCATCTTTAAAACTTCCAAAAATCACATCACCGCCTATCATGCCGTATGAAAAATCCATAATTCACTCTCCTGAAATTCAGGAAAGCAGCGACGATATGATGTTTCACCCCTAGGCTTGTATCTATGCGTTATTTTGTTCCTTTCTCAATACTTGCTAGATATGCTTTGATATCTTTTGCTGACATGCCTTGTAATCTGTCATGTGATGTCATGCCTTGTAATCTGTCCTGTGCTGAGAATTGCGTAACCACTTCACTTGCTGAGAATTGAGTCACTACATCATGTGCTGAGAATTGAGTCACCACATCACTTGCTGCCATGCCTTGCAATCTATCACTTGCTGCCATGCCTTGCAATCTGTCCTTTGCAGCCATACCTTGCAGTCTGTCACTTGGTTCTAATAAGTGCAAATGCTCTTTTGTAAATTCCTTGGTAAATTCAGTCATGTTATAAGGCATTTTTCCCCCCTTAACTTTGTATAATGCATACAGTTGGTTTAATATTGCTTGCTCTTCTGGACAGTGCCAATGGTAGTT
>DAOVZS010000149.1 GCA_030635005.1 Thiomargarita sp.
CATCTTTCCATTTTTTAACTCCAGGGGCGATGCCCCTGGCTATATTATTAAGCCCCGTTGGGGCGAAGGCACAACCACAGGCCCAAAAATAAAACATCTGATTCAAAAATATTAAATTGTACGTGCTTATGCTTGTTTATGCCTGTGTGTATGCCTGTGGTTGTGCCTGTGATTGTGCCTGTGACTCATAAACCTGCAAGGTCTTGTTTTGACCTTGACTTTGACTGTGTTTGTGCCTGTGTTTCTGACTGTGCCTGTGTTTGTGCCTTCGCCCCAACGGGGCTTAATAATATAGCCAGGGGCATCGCCCCTGGATTCAAAAGAGCGTAACATCAGTTAATGTGTTAAAAGTATTGTGTGGTATCATAGCATGAATTGACATCATGGGTTTGAAAGATAAAAAAGGATTTCAAAATGCGAAAAATACTACCCACAATATTATTGTTGATGCTATGTATCAGTAGTTACAGTGTTTTTTCGGGTGTAGAATGTCATCAAGTAAATGCATTTTTAAAGCAAGAGTTGATAACAGAAGCACATCACTTAATCAAGAAAAAACAAGCTAATCCCTTATGTGCTTTTTATATTGCTTGGTATTTTAAGAATGAACATGATAAAGCACGTGCTTATATGATGCCAATTCAGAATATGTTAGATCCCCAAGAATCTTTTTATTATAAAGCCTTATATCTAAAATTATTACTGATTGATGATTTGCCTGCAAGACAGATACGACAAAATTTACATCAATTAAAATTTAATGATCGTACTTTAGCCAATAGACTCATACGTAATAGAAAAAAAACCATTCAAAACAAATTATTTCAATTGCTACGAAATCCATTTGGTGTCAAAATCACTCCCACAATAGGATTTTGGTGGTCTCAATTTCCTCAAATAAAAAGTCAATTTGACAAAATATCACATTCTGTCTCTTTGATTCAAAAAAACTATCACTTACCCATTTCTAAAGCACATTCTAAAACAATAGTGACTGAATTTTATCAATTAAGGAAAGCGGGGGCGAGATTCACGGAGAATGATTCAGAATTTAGAGATGTTCATTATTGCTATACACAATGCAGTATTGACAATAAACAGGCGTGTCAACAAATTCTCAGTATTCCTGCTAGCATTGGACGATGGAATATTACACGTTTACACAATAAACTGAACCCAGTTTCAATGCAAAAAAAAACACCTATTCCTCTAAAATATGGACATCGTTTTGAACAAATGCTGACAAAATATGCACTACTGAATACAACTTTCTTAATACTGCTTGATGATCACAAAACAACATTTTTTGCAAAAGGCATGCTTGCTATCAGACGTGATACTTGGAAACCTCACGAATCTTCTCATTTAGAACGTGCTATTGATATATTCAAAAAAGGGCGTCATGATAGGCAACAGGTTTTAAGACAAGCAACAGAGGAATTGTCTCGTTTTATTGAAACGCTCACAATAAAAGATGAATCGCTACAACGGGGTTCAAAATTGAATCAAGCCTATTTTAACCAAGCATTTTTTTTAGGCCTTTGGTATCTTGATCAGGGACAATTTGAAAAAAGTCAAGATATTATTTGTCACGGGTATGCATACAAGTATACGCTTGAAATGAATGCCTTTGATAAAACCTTCATTCAAGCGATCGCTGAAGAAGGTGGTTTATCAACAAAAACATGTCAATAATTTTTATCTATCATTCTCATTGAATTATTAAAGCATTTATGTACAAAAAAATATCTCTGACTGTATTATCCAGCATTTTTTTATTAAATAGTTGTGGTAATACCACCACCAATCCCCCGCCTATTCTAGAAGAAGTCGAATCAATTCCCTATATCACATCTGATTCTTCTGAATTATTATTTCAGATTGAAGCGATTTCAATGGAACGACAAAATTTTGGGAAAATTAATACGCTCGCTTCCAATGTTATTATGAAAGTAGGCTTGGGAAATATAGAACAACACTATTTATTATATCTTGAACTTCAAAAAAACCCTGATAATCTAAAGATTGAATTTAATCCAGCAACCGTAGAAAATTACACTTTGCAAGAAACGGGACGAATTGATGCGAATACAGTCGCTATTTTATTTGAAATCACCTTACTTAATTATCCTAATTCAGATACTCAGACACAAGACTATTGGAAACTTGATGAATTAGGATATTTAAGCCTGACTGATGAAGAAGGTGTTGTTCTTAAATATGACTTATGAAAAAAAAATGGGATCAAAAAACAGTGGGAACAGTGTCTTAAGGCACCGCAATACGGCTAATCAGTGCATTTACAAATTTATCCACCGTAATGCCTTCTGCTTCTGCTTCATAATTCAAAATGATGCGATGACGTAAGACATCATACACTACCGCTTGTATGTCTTCTGGTCCCACATAATCACGTTGTGCCAACCATGCATGGGCACGGGCACACCGATCTAAGGCAATGGTTGCACGAGGGCTAGCCCCATATTGTAACCAACGTGCTAAATCATCTCCATATGCTTGAGGTTTCCGTGTGGCTAATACCAAATGCAACAGATATTCTTCCATATTTTCTGCCATATATAAATCAAGAATCTCACGACGTGCTGTAAATAAGATGTCTTGAGTCAGCGGATGCGTCGCGGGAATCACGGTATGTCCCTGTTGACGTGCTTCTTCACGTACTAAATGTAAAATTCTTTTTTCGTATACTGCTTCAGGATAATCAATTTGAACGTGCATTAAAAAACGATCCAATTGGGCTTCTGGCAAGGGATAAGTGCCTTCTTGCTCAATAGGGTTTTGTGTCGCCATTACCAAAAATAAGTCTGGTAATTGATACGTTTGGCTACCCACAGTAATTTGCCGTTCTCCCATCGCTTCTAATAAGGCAGATTGTACTTTGGCAGGAGAACGATTAATTTCATCCGCTAAAATGAGATTGTGAAATAAAGGCCCTTCTTGAAATTTAAACGTCCCTTCCTGAGGACGATATATTTCTGTCCCTGTCAGGTCTGCGGGTAATAAATCTGGCGTAAATTGAACGCGGTGAAAATCACCTTCAATGCCTTGACTTAAGACTTTAATCGCACGTGTCTTTGCCAAACCGGGAGCACCTTCAACCAATAAATGCCCATCTGTCAATAAGGCAATTAATAAACGATCCACTAATCGTTCTTGCCCAATGATTTGGGCACTGACATAACTTTTTAAAGCTTGTACAGCCGTTTGTGTTGCTGATTGTTCAGTATTTTCTATCATTGAATTATGTTTTCTGAGTACGCACACGAATATGTAATTCACGCAATTGTTCAGCACTTGCCTCTGAAGGGGCAGCCGTTAATAAACAACTTGCACTTTGTGTTTTAGGAAATGCAATCACATCCCGAATAGAACTGGCTCCCGTTATTAACATCATTAAACGATCCAAGCCAAATGCGAGCCCCCCGTGTGGCGGACATCCATATTTTAAAGCATCTAATAAAAATCCAAATTTTTCACGGGCAGATTCGTCACTAATGCCCAATGTTTTAAAAACTGATGCTTGCAAGTCTGGATTATGAATACGAATAGAACCGCCTCCAATTTCTTCCCCATTCAAAACCATATCATAAGCCCGAGATAACACTTCGCCTGGCTTCGTTTCTAAGTCTGTGATATTGTCTACATTGGGAGCTGTAAAGGGATGATGTAAAGAAGTCCACCGCTTTTCCTTGCTATCCCATTCAAACATGGGGAAATCTACAACCCATAGCGGTTTCCAACCTTTTTGTATCAATTTCATATCTTTACAGACTTTGACACGTAAAGCCCCTAAAGCTTCATTCACAATTTTTGCCTTATCTGCTCCAAAAAAAATCAAACTACCTGTATATGCTTTTGTACGTTCCAAAATCCCTTCAATGGCGTCATCAGATAGGAATTTTAAAATGGGGGATTGTAAGCCTTTACGTCCAGTTGTAATATCATTAACTTTAATATACGCTAATCCTTTCGCACCATAAATAGCGACAAAATCAGTATAATTATCAATTTGTTTGCGTGACAAGGTTTTGCCATTAGGCACACACAATGCAGCCACACGCCCTTGCGGATCTTTAGCAGGTTTGGAAAAAACCTTAAAATCAACATTAACCATTATATCGCCCAGATCGGTGAGTTCTAAAGGTGCGCGTAAATCTGGTTTATCAGTGCCGTAGCGACGCATGGCTTCTTGATAGGAGATGCTGGGAAAAGGATTGGGTAAGTCTATCCCCTTAATCTCTTTAAACAAGTCCCGTATCATCGTTTCCATCACATTTTTGATTGTCTTTTCATCCGTAAAAGACATTTCAATGTCTAATTGTGTGAATTCGGGTTGTCGATCAGCCCGTAAATCCTCATCACGAAAACAGCGTACAATCTGATAATAACGTTCCATACCCGACATCATGAGCAACTGTTTAAATAATTGCGGTGATTGGGGTAAGGCAAAAAATTGTCCTGGATGCGTACGACTGGGTACTAAATAATCACGTGCGCCTTCAGGAGTGGCTTTAGTCAGCATTGGCGTTTCTATTTCTAAAAAGCCATGTTCATCTAAAAAATGACGTAATAAGCGATTAACTTTGGCTCGTAATTGAAGACGTGCTAACATTTCAGGACGTCGTAAATCAATATAACGATAACGTAAGCGGATTTCTTCGCTCACATGTGCTTCATCCAATTGAAAAGGGGGTGTTTCAGCCGTATTTAAGATTTCAATCTGTTCTCCCAGCACTTCAACTTGTCCTGTGGGTAAGTCAGGATTTTCTGTGCCTTTTGGACGACGACGTATTGTACCTGTAATACGTAATACATATTCATTACGCACGCGTTCTGCAATGGCAAAGGCTTCTACAACACTAGGATCAAAGACAATTTGAGCCAAGCCTTCCCGATCACGAAAATCGATAAAAATGACGCCACCGTGATCGCGACGTCGATTGACCCAACCGCATAAAGTGACAGTATCCTTTATTAAAGATTCATTTAAATCTCCACAAGAATGGCTACGCATATCAATTATCTACTTTTTAGTTGAAGTTGTTGAGGGGGTAGAGGGTGTTTTGCTTGTCTCTGATTTTTTAGGCGTATCAGTTTTTGGGGTCTCTTCAGTCTGTTTTTTCTTACCTGAAAAATCAGTTTCATACCAACCTGTTCCCTTGAGATGAAAGGCAGAAGCAGAAATAATTTTTTTAAGCGTGTTTTGATGACAAGCAGGACATTCTACTAAGGGTGGATCATTTATTTTGCGTAATACTTCTAATTCGTGTTCACAGTCAGTACACACGTATTCATAAATCGGCATAAAGCCTTTCTCCTCGGATAAAGATGTACAATATGATAAAAAATTAGGATGGGTTTTTATCTGAAAATTCTATAA
>DAOVZS010000045.1 GCA_030635005.1 Thiomargarita sp.
AATATAGCCAACAATAAGATCATGGGGCACTGGTTGACAGCATCCTGCTATTTGCGTTAATAAACCACTAATCCCTTTAATATAGATTTCGCCTGTTTTTGGGGCAGGTTCACTAATCACTGAAATTTCTTTGGGTTTATTTTGTGCCGTTTTTTTGAAAAAATTGGAAATTTGATGGGTTGTGGTGTCGCCACGCCCCACTGAGCTTAAAAACTGTTCTACAGATTGAAAATGTAAATTTTTGGCTAATGATTCAAGTTTGCTGTCTTTGAAATGAAGATGTTGAAACAAGCGTTCTAATAATGCACGTCCATTCGTAATATGTTGTTGAATATCCTGTTTTTTAAACCATTGTCTCAATCTCGATCGAGCACGTGATGTTTTTAAATAGCCTGCTGATTGAATTAACCAGTCACGAGAAGGCTTTTCTACTTTACGACGTAAAATATCAACCATATCACCACTTTTAAGCGTATATGTTAAAGGTACAATACGGTGATTTATTTTTGCACCCCGACAACAATGTCCTAATTGTGTGTGAATATAATACGCAAAATCTAGCGGTGTTGCCCCTTGAGGTAAATCAATCACTTCTCCATGGGGTGATAACACATAGACACGTTCTTCAAAAATTTCGGATTTTAAATGATCAATAAAATCACCGTCTTCTTTTTTCCATTCCAACATTTGTCGCAACCAGGCAATTTTATCTTCAAAATTTTTATCTTGTTGACTATTCGCTTCTTTGTAACGCCAATGTGAGGCTACCCCCAGTTCTGAATCATGATGCATGCTTTTAGTCCGAATTTGAACTTCAAAAAATTTTCGTTCGGGTCCAATAACAGCAGTATGCAACGATTGGTAATTATTATTTTTGGGTTGTGCAATATAATCATCAAATTCTTTAGGCAAAGGTTGCCATTTATTGTGAACAATACCCAGTGTGGTATAGCATTCACTCACCGTATTTACCAAAACTCGAACAGCACGTACATCAAAAATTTCGTTAAACTCACAGGCTTTCTTTTGCATTTTGCGCCAAATACTATAAATATGCTTGGGACGTCCTGACACTTCTGCCTTAATATTTGCTTTCAGCAGGGCATCCGATAAACTTTTGACGACTTGTTCAATATAGGTTTCTCTATCAATACGGCGTTCATCTAATAGGCGGGCTAATTTTTTATAAGTGTGGGGTTCTAAATAACGTAATGATAAATCTTCTAATTCCCACTTTATTTGCCAAATACCCAAACGATTCGCAAGCGGTGCAAATAAATCTAAGGTTTCACGGGCCATGCTCCGTTGTTTATCCTCAGATAAATAACTTAAAAAACGCATATTATCTA
Source organism: Thiomargarita sp. (assembly GCA_030635005.1). GTDB lineage: Bacteria > Pseudomonadota > Gammaproteobacteria > Beggiatoales > Beggiatoaceae > DAOVZS01. The sequence goes on from DAOVZS010000045.1 coordinate 1,350, forward strand.
AGCGTTCTGCCAGTTTTATCAGGACAACACGTACATCTTCTGCCATTGCCAATAACATTTTACGCAATTTTTCAATTTGAAGTTGCCTATTACTTGTTTTATGTGCGTTATTGTCATTAATTTCTTCAATAAATTTCATTTTTGCCACCCCTTTGAGCAGGTGTAGCACTTTCGCACCAAAACATGTTTCAATATAATCAAGAACAATGGGCTTTTCAAGAGAAATATCATGCAAAATGGCGGCAATTAAAACATCTGTATCCATTCCCATTTGTACCAATATATTAGCCACACTGATCAAATGGGTAATATAGGGTTCTCCAGAAATTTGTGTTTTGGTGTGGTAAAACTGTTTTGCCCAAGTACAGGCTTCAATAATCGATTGTTGTTCGGTTTTAGAGCGATCTGTGCTAATACTGTCCACCCAGACTTTAATGTCGAAAGTATCGCTAGCACTAGATTTTGGAATGAAATTTGTGATACTGACCATTGTTATTTATCAGTGATGGATACATTGTCAATGTAATACTTGACAATGTATAAGGTGATTTTTGAAGCAGTATGCTTATTTATTAATACGTTCTGCAATCAGATTGTCAACTACGCTGGGATCTGCCAAAGTAGAAATGTCTCCTAAATTCTCAATCTCATTTGTTGCAATTTTACGTAAAATACGACGCATAATTTTGCCAGAACGTGTTTTCGGTAATCCTGGTGCCCATTGAATGATATCAGGAGATGCAATGGGTCCTATTTCTGTACGTACTTGTTTTATCAACGCTTTTCTTAATTCTTCTGTGGGCTCTTGATGTGCCATTAAGGTCACATAAGCATAAATACCTTGGCCTTTAATATCATGTGGATAACCCACAACTGCCGCTTCTGCCACAGCTTCATGTAACACCAAAGCACTTTCTACTTCTGCTGTCCCCATGCGATGCCCTGAAACATTAAGCACGTCATCAACACGTCCTGTTATCCAATAATAGCCGTCTTCATCACGTCGTGCCCCATCTCCCGTAAAGTATTTTCCAGGATAGGTCGTTAAATACGTTTCGATAAAACGGGGATGATCTCCAAAAATAGTACGCATTTGGGAAGGCCATGATCCTGTAATTACCAGATTGCCTTCTGCAACGCCTTCAAGAACAGTGCCATCATTATCAACAATTTCTGGTTTAATCCCGAAAAATGGTCGGGTAGCAGATCCCGGTTTTAATTTTGTAGCTCCTGGTAAAGGGGTAATCATAAAACCACCCGTTTCTGTTTGCCACCACGTATCAACAATGGGACACTGTCCTTTTCCGACAACATGATAATACCATTCCCATGCTTCAGGATTAATCGGTTCACCGACACTGCCTAATAAACGTAAACTGCTGCGATGTGTGGCCTTAACAGGTTCATCGCCTTGACTCATTAAAGCACGAATGGCTGTGGGCGCAGTATAGAAAATATTCACTTGATGTTTATCAACCACTTGCCAAAATCTGCTGGCATCAGGATACGTCGGTATCCCTTCAAACATTAACGTGGTTGCCCCATTGGCTAAAGGTCCATAGACAATATAAGAATGTCCTGTTACCCATCCCACATCAGCAGTACACCAATAAATATCCCCTTCATGATAATCAAACACATATTTATGCGTCATGGCGGTGTAGAGGAGATAACCGCCCGTGGTATGTAAGACCCCTTTAGGTTTACCTGTGGATCCTGAGGTATAGAGAATAAATAAAGGATCTTCCGCATCCATTTCTTCAGGCGGGCACTTTGGGGAAACTTTTTTGATTTCTTCGTGATACCAAATATCTTGCCCCGCTTTCCAACTCTCATGATGACCTGTATTTTGCACAACTACCACTGTGTGAACATTGGGACATTGTGTCAGTGCTTTATCCACATTCGCTTTTAGCGGAACAGCACGTCCCCCTCGCAAACCTTCATCAGCAGTAATCACCACATCGCAACCAGAGTCTAAAATACGATCTTTTAAAGCTTCGGGTGAAAATCCACCAAATACAACAGAATGTATCGCACCAATACGCGTACTTGCCAGCATCGCAACCGCTGCTTCTGGAATCATGGGCATATAAATACAAATACGATCGCCTTTTTTGACCCCCCGTTCTTTCAAAACATTGGAAAAACGACACACTTGTTCATGTAATTGTCGATATGTGATCTTTTTATCTACTTTAGGATTATCCCCTTCCCATATAATCGCCACCTGATCGCCACGTGTTTCTAAATGACGATCTAAACAATTGTAGGAAACATTAGTCTTGCCCCCTTCAAACCAGCGTATTTTTCCGTCATGATAATCGCAGTTTTGAACAGTATCCCACCCTTTGAACCAAGTGACAAATTCTTTGGCTTGTTCAGCCCAAAAAACATCGGGTTCAGTAATTGAGCGCGTATACATTTCTTGATATTTTGTTTCAGAAATGTATGCCTTTTGGGCAGCTTCGGGTAAAATATCATAGACTTTTACGTCTGACATGTGATGTGATCCTTTTTTTGAGGAGATTTTTTAAAATCATACACAAATTTTATCAAAAATACAAGATCACACTTCTCCATAATGTAAGCCATCTTTCACCCACCGTTCTATTAAGGAATAACTCCGTTTTCGATACTGTCTAAATAACAACTTGCCCACTTGTACCGCTTCTGTTAATAAATCCTTATCCCGTTCTAAATCTGCAATACGCAAACTCATGACCCCTTTTTGACGGGTGCCTAAGACTTCTCCAGGTCCCCTGAGTTCCAAATCACGTTGTGCTATCACAAAACCATCATGATTGTCACGTATCGTAGATAAACGAGATTTTGCTATTTCAGATAAAGGTAATTTATAAAGCAACACACAATAACTTTGTAATGCACCTCTACCCACACGTCCCCGTAATTGATGAAGTTGTGCTAAACCTAAACGTTCTGCATTTTCAATAATCATTAAACTGGCATTAGGCACATCAACACCGACTTCAATTACCGTAGTCGCCACTAACAAATCTAACTCTTTTGCCTTAAAAGCTGCCATCACCCTTTCTTTTTCTTTAGCCTTGATGCGCCCATGAACTAATCCAATACGTAAATGAGGTAACAAATGTGTTAATTGTTCAGCTGTTTCTTCAGCAGCCTGAAATTGCATCACTTCAGATTCTTCAATCAAAGTACACACCCAATAGGCTTGACGCCCTTCTTTTTGTGTAACATGTTCAATACGTGTAATGATTTCATCACGACGCGTATTCGGAATAATCACCGTATTAATAGGGCGACGTCCAGGGGGAAGTTCATCAATAACAGAGGTATCTAAATCAGCATAAGCGGTCATAGCTAAAGTACGGGGTATTGGCGTAGCAGTCATAATCAGTTGATGGGGATGAAAATCTGCTTGACTGCCTTTGTTACGCAACGCTAAACGTTGATGTACGCCAAAACGATGTTGTTCATCAACAATAATTAACCCTAATTTGGCAAATTTAACCTCTTTTTGAAAAAGTGCATGCGTCCCTGCCACTAAGGCACTTTCCCCATTCGCTATTTTTTTTAACACTTCTTCACGTTTTTTCTTGGTAATACTGCCTGTAAGCCAAGATACTTCAATATCTAAAGGGGTCAGCCATTCTGTAAATGTACGTTTATGCTGTTCAGACAGTAACTCAGTCGGGGCCATAATGGCGACTTGATAGCCAGATTCAATCGCTTGTAATGCACTCATTGCTGCCACAATAGTTTTTCCAGAACCCACATCCCCTTGTAATAGACGTTGCATGGGATATTTCCTGCACAAATTACGGGCAATTTCTTTTGAGACACGTTTTTGAGCGTTTGTCAATTTAAAGGGTAATTGTGTGATCAGGGTTTTAATTAAAACGCCCGGCTTTTCAAAAGAAGGCGCTGTTTGACGACGTGAACGGGCACGTAATATATATAAACTTAAATGATGTGCCAATAATTCTTCAAACGCCAAGCGTTGTTGTGCGGGATGTTTACCTTCTAACAAATCTTTGATAGAAATATCAGGCGGAGGATGATGCAAAATCTGTAAGGCTTTTTTTAAGGGAAATAAATCAAATTTACTTTGTATCGCATCTGGTATATAATCTATAATCTCTTGTGTTTGAAATATTTGATTAATGAGAGAATAGAATAAAGACTGCTTTAATCCACTTGTACTGGGATAGATCGGTGTTAAATGATCTTCTAATAAGTTGGAAGACACATTTTCTTCAACATATTCATATTGTGGATGCATCAACTCTAAACTTTGATAGCCTTGGCGTACTTCACCAAAACAACATAAACGGGTACCGGGCTGTAATTTCTTTTGTTGGGACGCATAAAAATGAAAAAACCGCAACACAATCGTGCCCGTATTATCACCCAGCAGACAAACAAGAGAACGTTTTCGCCCCATTTTGACTTCAGAAGATTGAATCGTGCCTTCAATGAGTACATTTTCTCCCACAGATATTTGGGAAATTGCAGTCATTTGAGTGCGATTTTCATAGCGTAAAGGCATGTGAAATAGCATATCTTCGACAGTTTGTATGCCCAGATGTGCTAATTTTTCAGCCACTTGTGTGCCAACGCCTTTTAAAATAGTGATGGCTGTGGTCATTTGTTTAATACTAAAATTGCTTCCATTTCTACTGCTGCCCCTTTAGGTAAAGTGGCCACACCGACAACGGCACGTGCTGGATAGGGTGGTTGAAAATATTCCAGCATGATGTCATTGACTAAGGAAAAATGTGTTAAATCAGTTAAAAATATAGTCAGTTTCACTGTATCCGTTAATGTGCCACCCGATGCTTGGGCCACTGCTTGCAAATTACGAAACACTTGATGAATCTGTGCCTCCATATTGCCAGAAACCAACGTCATTGTGTCTGGCACTAAAGGAATTTGCCCTGATAGATAAACGGTGTTATTGACAATGACCGCTTGTGAATAGGGACCTATGGCTTGGGGAGCATGAGATGTGTTAATCACGTCATGGGGCATAATTTTATCCATAATTAATATTAATATATTATAATATTATTTAATCGCATATAAGATGGATATATTTTACATCATTTTGACATAAATCTTTTCATTAATAATTACTATTTTACCTTGAGAGAACATAAAAATGGCACGTCTTACCGTAGAAGATTGTTTGAAACATATTGATAATCGTTTTGATCTAGTATTATTTGCCAGTAAACGGGCGCGTCAGATTGCTATGGGTGCCCCTGCTTTAGTAGCTACAGAGAATGATAAACCCACGGTGCTTGCATTACGGGAAATAGCAGCAGGTAAAATTACACCCACTAATGTTGAAAAACTCCATTCTTATAAACACCAATAGGAAAAAAGTAGTCAACCCATTATGTCTGTTCCGCTAGAACCATTCCCTCCCCGATTATCGGCTGCGGTTTTATGTGATTTGTTGAACACTTATCTTAATGTTCAACAAGTCCAAGAGGTTTATAACACCTATTTATATAGTGCAGAAGCCCACGATGGTCAAAGTAGAAAATCGGGTGAGCCTTATATTTTCCATCCGCTTGCAGTTGCCTATATTTTAGGTCAAATGCATAGTGACACGCAAACCTTGTGTGCCGCACTTTTACATGATGTCATTGAAGATACAGATACCAATAAAGAAAAATTAGGCAATTTATTTGGTGAAAAAGTTGCTGAGTTAGTAGATGGGGTGAGCAAACTCTCTTCAATAGATTTTAAAACTCGGGAACAAGCACAAGCTGCCAGTTTTCAAAAAATGATTTTGGCCATGAGCCATGATATTCGTGTGATTATTCTTAAATTGGCGGATCGTTTGCATAATATGCGTACCTTGGGGGCAATGTCAGCGACAGCACGACAGCGTATTGCCCGAGAAACTTTAGAAATTTATGCCCCAATCGCCAATCGTTTGGGCATGAATATGGTGTGTAGTGAACTTGAAGATCTGTGCTTTGCAATGCTATATCCTTGGCGTTATCGTGTCTTAGAACACGCAGTACAAAAAATGTATCGCAAACGTGCTGACATTATCGTACAAATGCACACTACTTTCAAGGAACTTATTGTTCAAAGTAATGTAACAGCACAACTTTCCAAGCAGCATAAACATTATTATGGCATTTATGAAAAAATGCGTCATAAAAAAGAACACACTTCTACTGATAAAAGAAAAACATTTCTTCAAGTCACCCATGTGTGTGCTTTACGCATTATTACAGAATCGCTGGATGATTGTTACCGTGTTTTAGGGATAGTGCACGGTCATTATAAACCCATGTGTGAACGTTTCAAAGATTATATTGCTATTCCTAAAGTCAATGGGTATCAATCTTTACATACGGTGCTATTTAGTCCGCATGGTCTGTTAATTGAGATTCAAATCCGCACTGCTCTGATGCATGACGTCGCAGAAAAAGGGATTATGTTACAGGGCTTTTCGTCATCACAACCTGCGACGGATGAATGGTTACATAGTTTGTTGGAAATACAAAAAAATGCCAGTGATTCACAAGAATTCTTGGAACAGGTTAAAACTGATTTATTCCCAGATGAAGTGTATGTCTTTACGCCAGCGGGCAAAATAATACAATTACCCAAAGGGGCGACTGCTATTGATTTTGCTTATGCCATACACAGTGAATTGGGTAATCATTGCATTGCTACAAAAATTGATAATCAATATGCTGCGAGATCAACTCAATTAGTGAGTGGACAAACGGTTGAGGTGTTAACAGCACCTTGGTCTCAACCTAATCCGAGTTGGTTAAATTTTGCAGTCAGTGGGCGTGCGAATACTCATATTAGACATTTTTTGAAGACACTCGAACATGATGATGCGATTAAATTAGGACAACGCATGTTAGATAGAGATTTGGCAATATATGCTTTGTCAGTAGAAACGCTGACTCAAGAACAATGTACGCATTTACTCAGCACCTTTAAAATTGAGCGGTTTGAAACCTTATTAGCAGACATTGGTTTGGGTAATCGTATGGCTTTGATTGTAGCACGTCAATTTGATCCGAAACGTGATATGTCTTTTGATGTTGAAACAGACAAAAATAATCCTTTGATTATAAAAGGCACCGAAGGAATTTTAGTCACATTTTCACGATGCTGTTGTCCGATTCCGGGTGATGATATTGTTGGTTTTATCAGTGCGGGACGGGGTATTCTTATTCATTTAGCCAGCTGTAAACATATTTATAATTATCGTCATAATCCTGAAAAATTGTTAGCAGTTGAATGGGAATTGGGGATTGAGGGAGAATTTTTGGTTGATATTCATCTTGAAGTGCGTGATCAACGGGGCATTTTAGGAAAAATTGCAATCGCTTTGGCGGATATGGATAGTAATATCCAACATGTTTCTAATGAAAATTCTGAATCAGGTTATAGTACTATCAAGTTTTGTATTGCGGTGCAAAATCGTATTCATCTCGCCACTATCATGCGACATTTGCGACGTTTAGATGGTGTTAATCGTATTCAGCGTAGTAAAAATTAATCATTATGGAAGAACTTTACGATCCTTTTAATACGTCATTACAACATGTCGGTGCATTGATGGATGCAGCTGAAACGCATGGTATTTTATGTGGTTTATTATGTAGTACGCAAGCATTTGATGACACTGTATGGTTTAAACATGTATTAAGTGAGACAGCGGTTGAAGATGGTTTAGCGTCGGAATGTCAACGTCAATTATTATTAGTCAAGCATTATACGCAACAACAATTACAATCTTCAAATTGTGAATTTATGCCCTTATTACCTGCTGATAACATTTCTTTATTAGAACGCACTCAAGCCTTAGGAGGATGGTGTGAGGGGTTTTTATTTGGATTAGGGGTTAATGGGTTACCTGATGAATCAAAAGAATTTGTCAATGATGTGATCTCAATTTCTCGCATTGCCCCGTCTGAGGAAAGTGAAGAAAGAGAGGAACAGTATATGCAAATTGTTGAATATATCAAAATTGGCGTTATTAATATATATGATACTCATGTCGCATAAGTATAACTCTCAGGGAGTGTCATTACTCATGCCATTCCCTGATTTGCTGAGTTTATTGCGGGGGCACGAAATCTGCGGGCGGTGTAGAACCTTCGCCAAATAAAAATTTGGTCATTTCTTCTCTTAAGGTTTGACGTGTTTTAGGATCGACAGGTGATAAACGATATTCATTAATCAACATCGTTTGTTGTTTTACCCACATATTCCAGCCTTCTTGAGAGACGGTTTCAAAAATCTTTTTACCCATTTCTCCGGGATAAGGTGGCAATTTTAAGCCTTCAGCTTCTTTTCCAAGTTTGACACAATTAACCATTCGAGTCATTTTATGATGCTCCTAGTTGTTTAAGTAAACGCGCTAGCGGTGCTGCTAAACCTAACATTATCGGTTTGTTGGGTTATTCTTGATATAAAATCCAAGCTAAAATGTTGGCACTATTCCAAGCATCATCTACGCCTCGGTGATGAATACCTTCTAGTGGAAAATCCAATTGTCTTAAGGCTTTTGCCATACCCACCTTTTTTTTTAAACTGGCAGAATCAGCATAACGGTGTTTTATATTGATATGTTCTTCATTAAAAGGATATGTAATGTCTTTATCATGGCATTCTCGTTGAAATAGTTTTCTATCATAAGCCCCATAACTTGCCCAAGCACGTTCTTTGGATAAATATTGGGTTTGTAATATGTCACATCCCTCTTTTAAAGAGATGCCTTTATCCACTATTTCCTGTGTCAATGTGGTTAATTCGGTACAAAACTCACTGACTATTGACGTGGATTTGATAATAAGACTCTTTTTTTCTAATCTTTCACACGTAAAAGCATCTAAAACACAAATGCCTATTTCTATAATTTCATTTTCTTGTCCATCTGGTATCTCATCTTTCCAACAAGTGGCTTCTATGTCTATGACTAAAATTTTTTCGGTTTCAGCTTGATGATACATTTTTAAAAACTCATCATTCATTAATATCGAATTTTATACCCAATATGCAATATCCATAAACTTATTGCAGTCAACGTCACAAAAAAGATGCTCACGATAGATAAACTAATCGTGACACTGATTTCTGATACGCCAAAAAATCCATAACGAAACCCATCAATCATGTAGAAAAATGGATTATAGTAAGACATTTTTTCCCAAAACTCAGGCAAAGTCTCTATTCTATAAAATACCCCACTTAAAAAAGTTAAGGGTAAAATAATAAAATTTTGAAATCCTGAAATCTGATCCCATTTATCAGCCCAAATTGAGGCAATTAAACCTAAAGTACCCAATATGGCACTGCCTAAAATAGCAAAAATAAATAATATCCCAATATTATAAATGGGTAATACCAAAAACCACAAGGTGGCTATCCATACGCCTAACCCAACAATTAAACCACGTACCACAGCTGCCCCAATAAATGCAAGGTAAAATTCAAAACTTGATAACGGAGGCAGTAGCATAAAAACAAGGCTTCCCATCATTTTTGATTGAAATAAACTGGAAGAGGTATTGGCAAAAGCATTTTGAATAATAGACATCATGATTAAACCAGAAATCAGGAAAGCTGTATAGCTAATATTGTCATAAACCTCAACATGCTCTTCTAATACAGATACAAATACCAGTAAATATAATAAAACAGTGATGATAGGAGTCAGAATGGTTTGTGTCGCGACTTTCATAAAACGCCACACTTCTTTGCCAAATAGGGTATATAAACCGTACCAATTCATTATTTCCCCTTGTCTTTATGTGTCAAACTGAGAAAGACTTCTTCTAAACTTGACTCTTCTGTATGTAAATCAGAAAATTGAATATTGGCAATACGTAAGGCGTCTAAAATAGATCCAATATGATCCTTTTCTCGATGCAAGCGGAGTACTAATTCATCTTTAAGGAAAGAATGTACTTTATCTTGCAAGCTTGTGGGTAATACGATATTACGATCAAGTAAGCTTAAACGTAATAAGCGATAAGGATAACGTGCTAATAAAACTGCTTTATCATCAAGCGCAACCAATTTCCCCTCATCTAAAATAGCAATCTGTTCACATAGACGCTCAGCTTCTTCAATATAATGGGTCGTTAAAACAATCGTATGACCTTTTTGATGTAAATGTGTTGTGAATTCCCATAATACTTTACGTAATTCAACATCCACACCCGCTGTGGGTTCATCTAATACAAATACGGGAGGTTTATGCACTAAGGCTAAAGCAATCAATACACGTCGTTTCATACCGCCCGACAGTTTTTGCAAATTGGTGTGTGCTTTATCGGTAAGATTGAGGATATCTAATAACTCATCAATCCATGGTTTATTTTCTCGCCCCAACCCAAAATAGCCTGATTGTAAACGGAGTACTTCGTAAACGGTGAAAAATGGATCAATGGCTAATTCTTGGGGGACTACGCCTAATGCGTATCTTGCTTGACGCCATTGCTGACGTACATCATGATCCATAATGCGTACACTGCCCTGTGTGCTACGCACTAATCCTGCCATAATATTGATTAAAGTAGATTTTCCCGCACCATTCGGTCCTAGTAAACCAAAAAAACAGCCTTTAGGAATATCAAAATGAATCCCTTGTAAAGCATGCAAACTACCATAATGCTTATGTATATGTGAAATACTAACAGCGGCGGTAACCATAAGGTTTTCTCAAGGTCTCAATAGTTCCTGTACACCGCTCACATTGGCAAGCGACTGCATTTGGACAGGAATATTTTGAAAAGTAATGGGCACATTTTTGGAGCGTAATTCAATCAATAATGCTAATCCTGCACTATCGGTACGCGTGACATCACGTAAATCCAAAGTGCCGCCTTTGGATACTAAGGAAGATTTGAGGAGTTCTGCTAATAAAGTGGGTACATTTGCAAACGATAATGTTCCCGTTAATCTCCAAGTATTCTCATTTTCTACGACAATCTGGCTCACAACGTATCCTTTGACACTTCTCGATTTTTTCTGTTCAGTTGAGCAGTGGCTGTATCTATGGTAACACGTTTAAATTCATTTCTATAATTGAGTAATAAACTGATGCCCTCAATCTCAACATTGTAGGCTTTCCAAGCCCCTTTTTTATTTTTATACATGTTAAAAGTTATCCGAGTTTTTTGAGAACCTTGCATAATCACTGCGTTCACCTTAACACGTGTCGCCTTAGGTCTGGATTTAACAGGTAAATACTTAATTTTAAAGGAAGAACCCACTGCTTCTGCTAAAGCGGTTTGGTAAGTGCGTATTAATAAAGACTGAAAAGCTTTAATAAAATCATTCCGTTGTTTTTGTGAGGATTCTTTCCATTTACGTTTACCTAAGACCCATTTGGACATCAACTTAAAATCAAAATGAGGAATCACATGTATTTTCAGAATATCCGCTGTGCCTGTAGAATGTGTGGAGACAGCTTTTAGCACAGTATTTGTGCTGGTTTCAATTAAGGTACGTGCAGGATGTTCTGCCCAGACATTGGGGAGTAAACATACTGATATGATAAAAGCAGCAAATAATTGTTTCATAAGTCAAAATATTCCCAAGGTTTGTATGTAATTATTAATAATTATTCAGACTGATTCGTTCCAGCCATATTATATAGAAATTTTCCAATCAACTGTTCCAAAATCATCGCAGACTGCGTGGATGAGAGTCTATCATCAGATACTAAATATTCTTCCTCTACACCCGCTTCAAAACCAATATATTGTTCTCCCAGCATGCCAGCTGTGAAAATGCTGGCGACAGTATCCACTGGGATTTTAGTAAATTGATCGTCAATACGCATCGTGACAATGGCTTGATAATATTCGTCATCAAACTGAATATTAGTCACTCTACCAATACGAACGCCTGCCATTTTAATCGGAGATTTAATTTTTAATCCCCCAACATTACTAAAATCAGCAATGACAATATATCCGTTAGTGCTAAATAGATTACCTAAGTGACTGACTTTCATGGATAAAATAAATATGGCTACAAAGGCTAAGGCTACAAAAAAACCGACGCCAATTTCTATACTTCTTTTTGATTGCATATTGATCGCTCAACAATGTGATAAAGATATAGTATAACATATTGTATCTTTATCCGCGATTGATCACAGAACGACACAGATTTAATAAGGCATCCATATCCATCACCTCTATATGTTGACGATAAGGGGCATCCATCAAACATCGTCCGATGCCTTGTGTAAATTGTTGTTTTCCTGATAATTGATCCAAAAATTGTAGCCATGTTTCACCAGAAAGACTGGCAACATCAGCACGGGGATATAAGGTCATACATACACGTCGTAATAAGGTGGAGATATGTTGGATGAGTATTTGTGGTTTTAACTCTTTTTTCAACTTTTTTAAGTGAGAGAGTTCGCGTAATGCCACTCGTTTAGGTGATAGATACCATCGCCGTATCATAAATATGATACCTATCAACAGCATACCTAAGAGAATCAATAACCACCAACCTAGTGCGGGGGGCCACCCACTCATGGCGTCTGGTAAATGTATATCACGTAATGGTAATTGTTCCATAATATGTTATGAGCATGTGCTATTGAGTGAAAAATTTTTCCTGATACGCTCTGAGATTGAATAAATGTGAGATAACAGACTGCCAAGAAGAGCGTTCTAGTTCTATAAAAGCCTCAGCATATTGTCCAGAGGTTCCAATGGGATAAAAGCCACGATATCTCATGAGTCCCGTAAATGCGTCTTGATAATCACAATATT
>DAOVZS010000067.1 GCA_030635005.1 Thiomargarita sp.
GCTGGTCCCGAAAAACGTAAGCCTTCTTTACCCGTAATCTTCGCAACTGCACCCCCGGGAGCTAAATTGCCTCTTAAAATTTGAATATGTCCTGTGGCTTTAATGGGATGTTCTAAAGGATGAATAATGGTTTGTCCCGCTTTGAAACCAGGCAAATCAGCTAAATTCTCTGCAATCGTTTTACCAGTAACTGTTAAACAATCCCCATTCAGTAAGCCTTCGGCTAATAAGTATTTCATTACCGCAGGTGTGCCCCCAATATTATGAATGTCTTCCATGACATATTCACCACTGGGTTTTAAGTCTGCTAAAAATGGCACACGATCACTGACTGCCTGAAAATCATCTAAAGATAAATCAACATCCACAGATCTCGCCATTGCAATTAAATGTAAAACAGCATTTGTTGATCCGCCCAAAGCCATGACAATGACGATGGCATTTTCAAACGCAGCCCGTGTCATAATGTCGCGTGGCTTAATATCCTGTTCTAATAAATGACGAATCGCTGCCCCTGCACGCACGCATTCTGCTAACTTCTCTGGATCTTCAGCAGGTATGGAGGAACTATAAGGCAAACTCATGCCTAATGCTTCAATCGCAGATGCCATCGTATTTGCGGTGTACATACCACCGCAAGCACCTGCACCGGGACATGCGTGTTTAACCACCTCTTGACGTTCTTCCTCACTTAAATTACCCGCAATATATTGTCCATAAGATTGAAAAGCAGAGACAATATCCAAAGTGTTATCATGATGATCATGACCGGGTTTTATGGTGCCCCCATAAATCATGATAGCCGGACGATTTAAGCGCGCCATGGCAATAATACAACCGGGCATGTTTTTATCACAGCCAGGCAAAGAAATATTCGCATCATACCACTGTGCTGCCATAATGGTTTCAATAGAATCCGCAATTAAATCACGTGATTGTAAGGAGAAACTCATCCCAGAAGTCCCCATTGAAATCCCATCACTCACGCCAATCGTATTAAAACGCATGCCAACCAAATTGGCAGCCACTACCCCTTCTTTAACCTTACGTGCTAAATCTAATAAATGCATATTACAGGTATTTCCTTCATACCATACACTGGCAATACCTACTTGTGCTTTATTCATATCCTCTTCAGACATTCCCGTACCATAAAGCATGGCTTGAGAAGCCCCTTGCGATTTAGGTTGGGTGATGTGTGCACTCATTTTATTCAGTGGCTTCATTTATATCCCTATATATAATATTGGTTATGTTATAATTTTTTTTCAGCTAAAATTAAGAAAACAATCATTTTATGAAAATTTATCACAAATTGCGAACAAGATTAATTATTGTCTTTTTTTTAGTGACTTTAATTCCTGCCTTAATTACTGGAATTTACGCAATACAAGTCTCTAGTCAAAGTTTACACACACAGGAAATAGATAAACAAACGATGCAAGCTAAAACGCTTGCTCATAATGTTATGTCATTTTTGTCAATTGTGAGAGGAGATGTGTTATTTTTAAGTCAATCTCCTGTCATGATAGAATATTTAGCTGAACCAACAGAAGTCAAACGACATACATTAGAACAAGAATTTCTTGTACTCTCTCAGCATCGTCGTATTTATTACCAAATACGTTACCTTAATAATAAAGGGCAAGAAATTGCACGCGTTGATTCTAATGGCTTAAGAAGTGACATCATACCCCGTCATAAATTACAAGATAAATCAAGTCGTTACTATTTTAAAGATACCGTACGCCTATTGGGTAAAGAAATATTTGTGTCTCCCCTTGATTTGAATCGAGAACGGGGACAAATAGAAAGCCCCCATAAACCTGTTATTCGTTATGCTGTCAATGTCTATGATCAGAAAGGACAGCAAGCAGGTATTGTCATTACCAATGTGGATGCCCATCAATTTCTCAAACTGCTAAACACTACACGTTTAGTCGATCAACAGGGATATTTTTCAAATCATCCTGATATTTCGAAACGTTGGGGGGGAACTACTGATTTAAATACAGGTCATGATATCAAAAAAGAATATCCCGTTTTAGCACAAAAAATACAAGAACATAAGGGGACGATCAGCACGCCCGCATTAACGCTTTCTTTTCAAACACTGAAAATACCCGGTACAATAAAATATTGGACTTTGATCATCCAATCAGATACTCAAGATATGCTTAAAATGGTGACTGCTTTTCAGATGACCTTTATTATGATTTTGATCGTCGCAGTGATGATAGCCTTAATCATAGCATGGGGCATGAGTGCCACTATTACACGTCCTATAGAACAATTAACCACAGTCGCTGAGAAAATTAGCAAAGGAGAATTGGTGACGCATAGAGTTGAAGTTCATGATAAAGGAGAAATTGGTCAATTAGCACAAGCTTTTGAACGTATGCGCGTCAGTATGATTAAATCTTTTGAAAGATTACGCAAACACTCTAAAAAATAAGCTGTGTTGAGTCATTTCCCCCTCCCAATAGAGGGTATTTAACTGATAACTGATAACTAAACCATGACAAGCACTATATCACAATTAGCATATCCAGAATTGATAGACAATATTCAACGTTTGTCAACTGAAGGAGAGAGTGGTACGATATTTATCACTTCTCATGATGGTCATTTAGCGCGAATTGTTTTAACTCAAGGGAATATTAGTCATTTAGTTTTTGATAGTAAGTATCGTGGTTCGGAGGCTATTTCACATCTTCAAACCTTGACGTTTGCACGCTTACAGTTTGTAGAGGGGGTGTTTGAAAGTGCACCAGATGCTGCTTTACCCAATACAAAGGACATTTTCAAAACATTAATACATGGGGGGACGGTGACGCCTGAAACATCACCCCGTTTATCCAATTTCGATGCGGCTATTGAACATATTAAAAAATCTTTAGCACATCACGTAGGTCCTTTTGCTGTTTTGGTGTGTGATGAACACATAGATAAAGTGGGGGGGATCAGAACGATTGATGATATTTTTGGGATGATTGACGCTATCGCAGTTGAAATCCATAATCCAGAAGCAAGCCTTGTTTTTAAAGAAGAAATGAAAACAGAAATTGTGACTAAATGGACATAATTTTATGAATAATGATTCATTACCTTTAGCCCATCAAGATTTGATGCGTAAAATACAAAACCTTGCTGCTGACAATCAAAGTGGCACTATATTTATTACGTCACATGATGGTCATTTAGCACGCATTGTATTAGATGAGGGACGTATTACGCATTTAATTTTTGATAGCAAGTATGTGGGATATGATGCGATAGAACGTATTCATAATCTCACATTTGCACGCTTACAATTTATTTCTGGTATTTTTGAAAATGCTAAAGAAGTGCCGTTACCAGACACCGCCGATATTTTTCAAAAGCTTTTTTCTGGAGAAGGGGCTGATGTGACTCAAACCATCTCATCAGATATGAGTGATCATGTTGAAGAAATTCAAAAGGCTTTAGCACAAGAAATAGGACCGATTGCAATGATTGTATGTGAAGAATATGTGGACAATATAGATTCCCTTAAAACCATAGATGACCTTTTGATGTTGATTGATACGGTGGCGCTTGAAATTTCGGATGTGGATCTCAGACAAGCCTTTAAGGAACAGATTAAAACTAAAATAATTTAATTTATGAATACAAGTACATCATTATTAGCATACCCTGAATTAGTGTCTGAAATACAACGTTTATCTTCTAGTAAGCAAAGTGGGACGATATTTATTACTTCTGAAGATTGTCATTTAGCACGAGTCGTATTAAATGAAGGAGAGATCAGTTCCTTGTTTTTTGACAGTAAGCAAAAGGGTCATGATGCACTAGAACTCATTCAAACCATAAAATCGGGTCGATTACAATTTGCTAAAGATCTTTTTGAGAACTCAGAAGAAGTCCCTTTGCCAGCCACAGAGGATATTTTACAGAATTTAAATGGCACAAGTTCCGAAAAATCATCGCCAACTACTAAAATTGGTAATGCCATTGAATTGGTCAAAAAAGTATTAGCGGTGTATATAGGTCCTTTTGCCATTATTGCCTGTGAAGAATATCTTGAAGAGCATACACCCTTAGAAACAAAAGAGGCAGTGGGCGCAATGATTAATACAATTGTGTTAGAAATTGATAATAAAGAGGATAAAGAACTGTTTTTAAAGGAAATTAAGGCGTTATTAAATGATGCTTGGAATGACATTGCATGATTAATTCCAATAATTGAACTGCAAGTTCTTTTTTAGATGTTCGGGGTAATTTGTGTTCTCCTTTGTCCCAAAAAACATGTAAGCTATTGTCTGTACTGTCAAATCCGATGCCTTCAATACCCACGATATTCGCTGCAATCATATTTATATTTTTTTTGACTAATTTTTCTTGGGCATAAGAGACTAAATGCTCTGTTTCAGCAGCAAATCCCACTGTAAAGGGCGCTTTATCCAATTGTGCCACCGCAGCTAAAATATCGCGTGTACGTTCTAAATTCAATTGTATGTGTGTGTCATTTTTCTTCATTTTTTGCGTCGCAGCTTGTATAGGACGATAATCTGCCACCGCTGCTGTTGCAATAAAAATATCTGCTGTAGCCACGTGTGCCATGACCGCTTCAAACATTTCTAAAGCGTTATACACAGAAATGGTATGCACGCCGGGTATCTGAGATAGTGACACAGGTCCTGTGACTAAGGTGACCGTTGCCCCTTGTTTAAGGGCGGCTTCAGCAATGGCATAACCCATACGCCCAGAACTGCGATTACTGATAAACCGTACGGGATCAATATCTTCTCGCGTAGGTCCTGCGGTGATTAATAGGGTTTGTCCTTTCATCTTCCCTGTCTGTTCAGAATTTAAGAGTGCCTGTACGATATCTGCTGGTGCTAACATGCGTCCCATTCCCGTTTCACCGCAAGCTTGTATGCCTTTATCGGGTCCCCAAAAAGTCACTTGATGTTGACGTAATCGCTGACAATTGTCTTGAGTTGCACTGGATTGCCACATTTGTGCATTCATAGCAGGGGCAACGGTGATCGGTGCAGTGGTGGCTAAACATACTGTACTTAATAAATCATTGGCATGTCCATACGCCAATTTTGCCAAAAAATCAGCACTGGCTGGGGCAATCAACATCATATCAGCCCACCGCGCTAATTCAATATGATCCATTGCTTCAAATAAATGTGTCCATACGGGTTGTTGTGATATCGCTTGTACGGTGAGCGGTGTTATAAATTTTAGGGCAGCAGGTGTCATAATCACACGTACAATTGCACCGTGTTCACGTAAACGACGTATCAATTCGATACTTTTATAAGCGGCAATACTACCCGTAATACCGAGTAGAATATGTTTATTATTCATGATATGTGACCATTTTCTAGAAGGGCAGGGGCTGAATATAGATTATATAACTGTTCTTTCATTAGCTGTACGTGTGGTATTGACATTTTATTGTAAAAATCAATATGTGCATCAACCATATCTACTAATAAATCATCACAGGTTCGATTAAACATATCCCGTTTATTCATCTCAGAATTATCACCATTCATGACTTTTTTCAGTACATTATTGTCACTGATCTTGTTTTGAATGTGCTCAATTCTCACTTTATCCGTGTCATCAAACGTACCTTGATGTAAAGCATTCAAAGTTTGGATGATTTGAGAGAAAAAATCAATAGGTTTTTCATGAACATAGGCGTTTGCACTTTCTTTTATGCCTTGGAATATCCCTTCTTTTTCTTCCAATTCAATATCATGGGTGTGTTTTTTCTCAATTTTGAAATATTCTAAATCCACTGCAGATAAAATATCAGATAGCTTGTCGGTGTCTCTTTTGGGTAATTTCTTATTCAATCCACGCAAAAATATAAATAATTGCTCTAAATTGATATCTTTAAATGCAATGATTTGGGAAATATAGGCATATAATCGGATAAAACTCTGAATATTATGCTTAAAAGCATCCTGTTCCACATCTTCCAATTTTTGCCATTGTGCGACGACTGAATCGAGTATGCTTTGTAATGCTTCTAGTGGTATGGCATCGTCATAAAATGTTTTGACATATTGAGACACCTTATCTTCTTGAAATAGGTTGAATGTCTTAATTTTTTGTTCTATTTGATACAGTCTGTTGGGATCGGTTTCTTCTGTTAAGACTGCCCCTTCAAAATAGGGCTGAAAAGCCTCTTGAATTTCTTGGGGATTATTGACAAAATCTAATACAAAAGTGTCTGTTTTCCCTGACATGGTTCGGTTGAGTCGTGATAAGGTTTGAACACATTGCAAGCCGCCAAAGGTTTTATCCACATACATGGTATGTAGCATGGGTTCATCAAAACCTGTTTGAAATTTGTTATTGACTATCAGGAGTCGATATTTGGGTTCTTTGAGTTTTTCTTCGGTGTATTGGTCAGAAAATCCATTCATTGAGGATTCTGTATAATCTTGAAGGGTTTCCGCATCTGTGACTTTTCCAGAAAATCCTACTAATGCCCGATAGGGTAAGCCCTTGGCTTTCATTTGTTTGTCACATTCGAGTTTATATTTGACACAGTGCAATCTGGAGCGTGTGACTAACATAGCGCGACTTTTACCCTTTAATTTATGGGCGGTGTGGTTGATAAAATGGTCCAGGATAATATGTGTTTTTTCTGTGATGGTATGGGAATGTAAGTCTACCCAGTGCATTAACATGGATTTTACTTTGCTTTCAGGTACTTTTTTATCATGTTTAATGGTTTTATTGATTTTGAAGTATCGTTGATAGCTTGTGTAATTTTGTAGTACGTCTAGTGTAAAGCCTTCGGCAATACTTTGCTTCATAGAATAGAGATCAAAGGCTTTAAAAGAGCCGTTGTCTGTTTTTGTGCCAAATATTTCAAGCGTTTTATTTTTAGGGGTGCCACTGAATCCAAAATAAGAGATATGCGGTTGTTGGCCTCTTGCGCTGATTTCTTCTAGGAGTTTTTGATCCACCTCGGTGATATCTTCTTTGTATGTCTCAAGAACAGCTTTTGATAATGATTTTTTAAGGTGTTTCGCCGTTTCACCGCTTTGGGATGAATGGACTTCATCAATAATAATCCCAAATGTTTTGTTTTTTAGGTGTGCGATGGTGTGCGAGATGACGGGAAATTTCTGAATGGTGCTAATAATGATTGTTTTACCCGATTCTATAAATTCTTTTAATTGTTGTGAGGTTTCTTCAACCGCATTAACCACTCCTTTGGTGTGTTCTAATTGTCTGATGGTGTTTCTAATTTGTTTGTCTAATA
The DNA here is from genome assembly GCA_030635005.1 of Thiomargarita sp. GTDB lineage: Bacteria > Pseudomonadota > Gammaproteobacteria > Beggiatoales > Beggiatoaceae > DAOVZS01. The sequence goes on from DAOVZS010000067.1 coordinate 7,283, forward strand.
TGCGTCTATCTGTGATCACAATGATGGAATCAAATATCTTATGGGTAGCGGTGTTGCTTTGGTACAGGGAGGATAATAAATGGGATAACCAACCAATAGAGAGGGATTTGCCTGATCCTGTGGTATGTTGTATGAGGTAATGATGTCCTGTTCCTTTCGTTATGACGTCTTGTTTTAATTTTCTAATGACATTGAGTTGATGAAAACGGGGAAATATCAAGACTTCTGTTGTCTTTTCTACGACTTTTTTTTGTTTTGCATCATACACCTTGTCTTTATTGATAGCGATATGCACAAAATTTTCAATAAGATCCAATATGGATGGGGGTTGTAAAATATCTTCCCAGAGGTAATGTGTTTTATGTCCTTTTGGATTGACGGGATTATCAATACTTTTGTTAAAAGGTAAAAATCTTGTTTTTGATCCCCTTAAATGCGTTGCCATCGCACATTTTTCATTACCCACAGCAAAATAGACTAGATTCCGTTTGAATATGAATAAGGGTTCTTTGGGATCACGATCCGTTTTCCATTGTTTGATAGCATGCGTATGATTTTGACCTGTCAAGGTGTTTTTCAATTCTAACATAATAATGGGAATACCATTGATAAACAGCCCCATATCAATAGAATTTTGATTTTGTTGTGAATATTTTAATTGTCGCACCGTTGAAAATTGATTATTTTGGTATAATTCTTGATGTTCTGGGTTTAATCCACTTTTAGGCTGAAAATAGACGACTTGAAAATGAGTGCCCCGATCTTTAACGCCTTGTCTTAATACATCAATGACGCCACGGGTTTCAATTTCAGATGCAATCCGTTGCATGAGTTTTACAGCGGTGTCTGCACCGTATTGGCGTTCTAATGCTTGAAATGGTTTGGCTTGTGTTTTTTTGATGAAGTTGATCAGTGTAGAAGGTATGAGGCATAGGGTTTTATCATAATCCTTTGCTTGTGATGATGTATAACCGTTGCGGTGTAATTGTGTTTCAATATGTGCTTCAAAGTCTTTTTCAAGATAATTCATAGGTATGCCTCTTGTGCAAAGGTCGCCTTAAAATAAGATACAGGTGATAAAACTTTTATATCACAAGCTTGTCTTTTCGAGGATAACGTTTTTTTTCAAAAAAATACCTCTAATGTGACATACTTATAAAGAGTCTTCCTTGTTGTTCTACATCAGACATACTCACACGCTCCACTCTCCTGAATTTGAGGAGAGCCTGAATTGATTAAAATTTGCATATGACAATAGATCATAAAAATACGCCTTTAAAAGAATATATTTTATATGTTATGCAATCGGGCAGTAACGTATCGCTCGTTATGAATCACATTTAAAATATGAGAAATGATATTTTTGCCTGCAGTTGTGGTAGGTAAAGATTGACCTTCTTCCTTGAAAATAGTAATCCATTCGTCTACTATGTCACACAATTCTGCATACACTTTAGCTTCATCATTTCCATGACAACAGGGACCCACAATACCAGGACATTGTCCCACAAAACAATGGTCATCTTCTGACCATTCTACAATTTTCAAATAATGTTGACTTTCTCTCATTTTTTTGATTCCTGAATTTTCTTCTTAACTTCACGTTCTTGATAAGTTTTAGCATCATCACCAAGATTACCTGAAATTGTTATTCTTACCCCACTTTTATGGGTAAAATTTCTATGACTACCTTTTCCTCCTCGATTAATAAAACGCATTTGTTCAAGCTCTCGAATGAGTTCTCTTATTTTTCGTGGCATAATATATTTATCATTCCTTAAAATAACTGATGTTACGCCCCTGGAGTTAAAAAATAGAAATATGCTTTTTAGAAACAGAGTGCGTAACATCAGTTATTAAGTGTGAACAGCAATAGATCATAAAAATACGCCTTTAAAGTTTTTGACAGCCTGTAAATTCTGATTCCGCAATCCTAAGGCGTTGCCCCAGGCTGATATATATCGCTCTTTCAGGGCTTGTATCCTTCACTTATAAAAGTTATAATAATATGATAACATATCTGTATTTATAACACAATAGATAGCAAATCACTTTACATTTGTGTTAATTGAGGATAATCCGCTTGTGTTTGAACGGTATTTTTGTTTGTATTCGCCATTTCTTGTTGAAGTGCGTTGATTTTTTGATCAAAAACCATGCTGATCAGATTGTGAACAGTGTGTGTAAAATCACTGTGTACTGTGGTAGAAATATGTTCTGCTATTTGAGAAAGTTCAACAGATTGTTGATTTTCTGGTATTGGAAAAGGTTTATTTTTTTCCTTGAACATTGTCATTGAGGTTTGAATAGTATCAAGGGCTAAGTGATACGCTTCTCCAAAAGAATTGGCATATTCAGCAACATACGGAAATTCTTTTACCTTTGCTTCAAACCAATTTTCATTGTCAATAAACACTTTTCTGATGCTAATAGTATATTCATCGGGAGCAAACATGTTATTCTCCTTTTAGTTCATTTTCATAATTGTAAAGAATTTTCAAAATATTACGTATATAAGGTCGTTTAACCTCGGAATTTTTTCCATGTCCACAGGCAAACGATCCCGTTGTAAATCCTGATAATGCATCATGTACAAATATTTTATGATTAGAACTTTTACCATCTTTTATTCTAAATCCTAAGGATTTCAAGGAGATTATTACAAGATTGGAAAATATTCAAGAAGCCATACTTACACAATAGAGTAACCCATTCTGGGAGAACAGATCATTATTGATGAGATATTTTTTGATCAATGCACTGGCATAATGACTACTATTGAAGTAATTATTACTCATTGCTGA
>DAOVZS010000267.1 GCA_030635005.1 Thiomargarita sp.
CTTTAGAATTATCACGGGATGATTATGAGGAAATGATTTCAGAACATATTGATGAAACTTTAGAAGCGGTGCATATTGCGCTGAATGGGGCAGCACTCACCACCTCTGATATTGATGAAATTTTGTTGGTAGGCGGCAGTACCCGTACGCCCATGGTGAGCAGACGATTAAAAGATGAACTGCATTTGCAAGCACATATTGAAATTGATCCTGATTTATGTGTGGCAGCAGGTGCTGCGATTCAAGCTGCGATGATTTCGGGTGCTGATATCTCAGCGTCTGCCGTTTTGATTGATATTACGCCTTATACATATGGGACGTCTGCCATTGGTGAACTGCATGGTGAATTTTACTTGTATAAGTACGTGCCTATTATTCATAAAAATAGCTCTCTCCCATTGGTTAAAACAGAAGTGTTTTATACCATGCGAGATAAGCAAGAGGCTGTGGAAGTTAAGGTGTATCAAGGCGAAAATCCTGATGCTTTAAATAATATTCAAATTGGAGAATTTATAGTTGAAGGCTTAAGTTCAGTCTCTCAAGGCAATCCGATCCTTCTCAAATTAACATTAGACTTAAATGGTATTTTACATGTCTCAGCCATAGAGAAAAACACAGGTTTAGAGAAATCCATTGTCATTGATAATGCAATTTCACGCTTTGAAGAAGATGAAATGGCTGCTGCCAAAGATCGTCTGAATGCACTTTTTGGTGATAACGGCAGTGTGATTAACAATGCTGAGGAAAATACACAACATACGATTGTGCAAGCAAAGGCTTTAGTTGAAAAAGCAGAACGTATGTTAGAGAAAGCGTCATCAGATGATAGGGAAGATATGGTGAATATGATTGAACTGATTAATGATGCGATTGCTCAAGAAGATCTTGTCGATTTAAAGGAACAAGTGGAACAACTGTCTGATATTTTGTATTATTTGGAGTCGTGATGGAACGTTGTCCGATATGTAAAGCACGTTTGAAAGCAGAAACGCAGAAATGTCCTCGGTGTAGCAGTGATTTATCCCTATTATTTGAGATTGAACAACAGGCAAATGATTTGTTGTTTCAAGCACTTGAAGAAGCGGAACAGGGTGCATTGGAAGAGGCTGTACACAGTGTAGAACAATCGATATCTTTAAAAAATAATCCATTATCGGTGGCTTTGCTCGGTATGTTAGAACGTGAATATGACAATAATCTGGGGCACAACGCCCCAGATTAATATCTTAAAAACAGCTTGATTTCCAATCATCCAGTGCTCTTTGAGTATCTTTTTTAGCTTTAGCACGTTGATTGGATTTACTCTTAATATGTACGCCCCCTTTATGCAAAATAGGGGCACGTGCTATTGGGTTTCTGACTTTTGACATTAGGATTCTCCTGTATGATTAACCTTTGACACACACAACTTGTTTGAGTGTATGTACAATTTTCACCAGATCAGTTTGATTATTCATCACCGATTCGATTGATTTATAAGCAGCGGGTATTTCATCTACCACGCGTTTATCTTTACGACATTCAACGCCTTCTGTTTGTATTTTCACATCTTGACTATTAAAGCGGCGTTTGGCTTCATAGCGACTCATTTTACGTCCTGCACCGTGTGAACAGGAACAAAAAGATTGGGCATTTCCTAATCCTTGTACAATATACGATTGTGCACCCATACTGCCTGGGATAATACCTAAATCACCTACCCCTGCTCGAATAGCCCCTTTACGTGTCAAATAAACTTCTTCACCAAAATGGTGTTCTATAGCAACATAATTATGATGACAATTGATCGCTTCTTTGGTAATTTCAAAGGGCGGTAATGGAGTACGCAAAGCCTCAATAATTAATCGCATCATTTCGCGTCGATTAAATAAAGCATATTCTTGTGCCCAATGCACCGCCGTCACATAATCTTCAAAATGTTGTGCCCCTTTCGTAAAGTAAGCTAAATCGTGATTCGGTAAATGTATCGTATGTTGTTCCATGTCCTTTTTAGCTAAACTGATGAAATAACGCCCAATTACATTACCAATCCCGCGACTACCCGAATGTAACATCACCCACACGTCTTGATGTTCATCAAGACATAATTCAATAAAATGATTCCCCCCACCTAAGCTCCCTAATTGCTGTGTCCATGTTCTATAAGGGTTTTTCATCATTTTAGCGATGGCAGGATGTGTGGCAATAATCTGCTCTTCAAGCACTTTATTCAGGGCTTTAATCGTTGAATTTTTGGCATAAATTGATTTATGCATGGCAAATCCGACGGGAACTGCTGCTTCAATTGCCAAACGAACACGCTTCAGATTTTCAGGCAATTTACTGGCATTAATCGATAAACGTGTTGCAGTCATACCGCAGCCAATATCAACCCCTACGGCTGCAGGAATAATAGCTCCTTTTGTTGGAATCACTGCTCCAACCGTTGTGCCA
>DAOVZS010000181.1 GCA_030635005.1 Thiomargarita sp.
ATTCTCCAAAAATATGATATTGACTATGATAAAAAATATATTTGGAATTGATAGGATAATTAATCCTTTCAGGGCTTGTCATTATCTGTCATTAACCCCTAGGGCGCTGCCCCAGGCTAATATATGTCGCCCTTTCAGGGCTTATCATTTTATCTGTCATCAACCCCTAGGGCATCGCCCCTGGATTCAAAATGTGGAAATATGTTTTTTTAGAATCAGAGTGCGTAACATCAGTGATGTAAGTTAAAATAAGAATTGGCGGTTTAAACCGCCAACTTTTATAAGGTGTCTATACCAATACTCAATCCTTCACGTGCAACATGACATCTTATATCGGATTGACAATCATGAATATATTTAAGCGTATTCTGATGGAGTTCTTCTATCTTAGTATCATTATAGTTAGGATCAACATGAAATAAATATAATTGTTTAATATGAGCTTCCATTGCAAACTTAACAGTATCTAAATAGCAAGAATGTCCCCATCCCCGTTTTACCGCATAATCTTCGGGTGTATATTGTGCATCATGAATAAACAAATTCGCATTGCCCATCAATTTTAAATACCGTTCCTTTTCTTCTTGTTGCAAAGCTATAAAAATATTTTTCTCTTCAAGATTGAGGTCTTTTTTACGGGCATCCATAAAATTATCTACAAATGATAATTCATTGTCTGACGCATAAATAATCGTCTTATCTTGAATTTGAATACGATAGCCAAAAGTGCTGCCAGGATGATGTACAAAAAAAGGTGTTATCTTAAAAGGGCCATATTCAAGATATTTATGAGGCGGTGATAAAAAATGAATCTTTGCCATCCATGTTTCCGCTTCAATGGGAAAATAGGGATCAAGCATTTGTCCTGAAATACGTGCTTCTATTTCTTGTTTGCTATCACCAGGCCCATACATGTTAATAGTCCAACCGGGTACAAAAGCAGGTACAAAAAACGGTAATCCTGAAATATGATCCCAATGATAATGGGTAAGAAGAATGGTAAGGCTTTTAATCTTTGGTTCTTGAAGCAAATGATGCCCCAAGGGTATAATACCTGATCCCCCATCACAGATGAGAATATGATTATCAGCACGGAATTCTACACAGGACGTATTACCACCCACACGCATATGACTTCCAAAAGGTGCTGGATAAGAACCCCGTACTCCCCAAAAACGTATATAATTTAAGGTATCGTTACTCATGATTCTATATTTTAAACATTAACATATTTACAAATAACATTACGAAATTTTGCAGAACATAAAGGTTTGATGAGAAAATCTACTGCCCCTAATTTTTTGGCAACAGAACGATCCTGTGCATAATCTTTAGAGGTAATCATAATAACTTGAGTATCTTTTTGATGGGAAAAAGTGCGTAATTTTTTTAATAAAGTGAGTCCATCTATATTAGGCATAATGATATCTAATACGAGCAAATCAGGTTTTTGTGTTTGTAAATATAAAAGTGCTTTTTCAGGAGATTGAAAACATATCAAATTCACAGGTAACGGTATGATACTTTGCTGATATATGGATATTGATGTTGCACTGTCATCTACAATGATAATGGTTGGACTGTTATCTGTTATCATATTTTTTTGTGAACCTGTCATTTATTGTGTTCTCTATAGCAACGGTTTTAAGCCCTAATAATACCAGTTCTGGAATATGTTGATAGGGGATGTGCAATAATGATGCAATGACCGGTGTACTGCCCCCTGTCAAAATGAGTCGTGTTTTATGTTCTAACTGATTCATCACGTATTCTAATAAGCCGATTATCGCATAACGCGTCCCTAATGTGATACCAGATTCAGTATCGTACGCTAAGAATGTGTCTTCATGACATTGATATCCCATTTTATCCAAGGCATATGTGTCACTTAATAAAGCATTATACATGGTTGTTAATCCGGGTATAATAAGCCCGCCTTGATGATGTCCTTTGGCAGATAACACATCGACCGTGATGGCTGTGCCACAATCAACCACACATAATGCACCTTCTTGTACGTGATAAGCTCCAATTAAAGCAAGCCAACGATCAATGCCTAACTGTTTAGGATTGTCATAAGCATTTTTAATCCCATACGCATACTCAGAAGTTTCTACAAACCTGATGGGTACGTTCCAATGATGTTTGACCCAATGAGTCAAATGCTCAGCTTTTTGAGGTCCTGCCACATTAGACACCCAAACGCCGACAGAAGGTGCTTTTAGTGTACCCCATATTTGTGTTAAAAGATGATCTAAAGTACATTTTTGATACGACATGCGTTGCATGGGAAATAACTGTCCTGCTTCAAAAACTGCCCATTTAATGGCACTATTACCCATATCTACCATCATAATCGCAAACTTACCTCGCCATACTCATAACGTTGTCGATGCTGTCCTACCTGTACTAATAAAGCACCTTGTTCATCAATTCCGCAGGCAATTCCACTGATAGCAGGGGCTTGTGGAAATGTTAAAGTGACTTGTTGACCCTGACTTAAATCAAAACAATGCCAATCTTGCATAAAAGGGGCTAATCCGATGTCTGGATAACGTTGTAAAGTATTTAAACACTCTGCAATCAATAAGGATGCTAAGGTATTACGTGAATATGAATGACCTAAGGCTGTATTTAAATCCACCCAAGCTTGACTGATCGTCTTAACATCAGGCATATTGACATTAATACCAATACCTATCACCACATCACTGTTTTTACTTTCTAATAATAAACCCGCTAATTTTCGACCTTGCCACAAAACATCATTAGGCCATTTGAGACCCACTTTAGTGACACCTAAAGCATATAATGTTCGTGTTACTGTCACCGCTAAGGCAATATTTAAACCTGCCAAGGAGTGTTGTAAATTTTGATAATGTTGTTTGATAGATAAGCAAAGTCCACTTCCATAAGGTGAAATCCATTGTCGCCCTTGTCGTCCCCGTCCCGCAGTTTGATATTCTGCCAAACAAGCAAAGGGTGCAATGTGTTGCGCTAACGCATAATGATTGGTAGAATCTACCACATCCAGAATATCTAAACGAAGCAAATCTTGTCGTATGGTATCAGGCAATGTTTCGAGAATTTTATTATGATCTAATAATTCGATGGGTTTAATGTATTTTATCATAAAATCATTAAAACATATTGATTAAAATAAAAAAATTATTTTGTAAGGTGTTTATCAATAATGATTAATAAACGTTCTAAGGCACCTCGATTCTGTACTACAAATAAACGTCCGTTGTCGCCTGTGTGCTTATTGAGTGGTGCATCACTTAAATACAGCGTGACTGCTTGTGCTAATTGTTGGGTATCAGTGATTTGTGTCGCTGCGTTGACTTCTAATAGTTGACGACAAATTTCTGCGCATTCAAAAACATGAGGCCCCATAATAACAGGTATCCCCACCGCTGCGGGTTCTAATAAATTATGTCCGCCCACAGGTACTAAAGTGCCCCCCACAAAAGCAACATCACAAGATGCGTAAAGTAAGGGTAAATCACCCATGGTATCGCCTAAATAAATATCGGTTTTTTTATGAACATCCGCTTTGCTACGCCTGCTAATGATGAAACCGCGTTGTTTGGCTAAATTATTCACGTGATTAAAACGCTCAGGATGACGGGGAACTAAGACTAAAAGTAGCGTATGATAGGTTTGTTTTAATGTTGTAAAAACATCCAAGACAATCTTTTCTTCACCTTCATGAGTACTTGCGGCAATCCAAACAGCACGTTCTTTCCCCCATTGGCAGCGTAAGTGTTGTGCTTTTTCAGAAAAATTAATCGGCAAGTGTGTATCAAATTTAATACTGCCAGATGTAGATATCTTTGTGGGATCTGCTCCTAATGCCAGAAAACGCTTTGCATCCACAGGTGTTTGAGCCACTACTGCAGTGATGCAATTGAACATTTCCCCGACTAATCCAGAAATACGTTGATATCCTGCTGCTGAACCTATTGATAATCTTGCATTGGCTAATATGACAGGAATAGATCTCTGATGACATGCGGATAATAAATTAGGCCATAATTCAGTTTCCATGAGAATCAGTAAACTGGGTTGTGCACGTGTCAAAAAACGTGCGACTGAGTCTGGAAGATCGTAGGGTAAATAAACATGCCATACACGTTCACCAAACACGTCACAAACACGTTGAGAACCGGTAGGGGTCATTGTCGTGATTAGAATGTCATTATGAGGATAACGAATTTCTAAGGCCTGAATAAGTGGGATAGCGGCTTGTACTTCTCCCATTGAAACAGCATGTATCCATAAAGTGGGTTGCACGGGTGTAATCTTGCTGAAACCAAAACGTTCTAGCCAACGATGCCAATACGCAGGAGCTTGTCTACCGCGCCATAATAAACGTAATAATATAAAAGGGATCAGCAAATAAAATAAAAAAGTGTAAATAAGACGCAAAGTAAATCCTTTACAAAAAATGTGATAGTTACGGTGCGTAACATGAATTCATAATGACCTTATTCAAAATGCAAACGTAAATGTTCCTCTTGCAAAATATGATACAACACATTATTTTGTGCGAGCTCAATATCCTTAAAATC
>DAOVZS010000158.1 GCA_030635005.1 Thiomargarita sp.
CATGAGTCAAGTTGAACAATTAGAAAACGCCATCCAGCAACGTGCTAAAACACTTGCTAATGCCCATTTGCAAGCAGCCCACGAACAACGTGACAAAATCTTAGCAGATTCTGCCAAACGTCTACAATTACGTGAAAAGCGTGAAATAGATATCGCCAAATCGGCTGCGGATCAAGATTATCGGCGCCGTGTTCAAGCGAGCGAAATTAAAATGCAAGCCAAGTTAGATCAATTACGTTGGCATTTAATACAGTCTGTTTTGACCGAGGTACAGGCACAATTAAAAAATCAAGACAGGCTCAGCTTATTAAAACAATATCTTAAAAATGCTGCCCTATTATTTGATACTCATGATTTAGTGGTAAGAGTGAATCAGCAGGATCATGCTTTATTAGCGCCACAATGGGATGAATGGATTAAAGATATTGTGCCCTGTACGCTTTCAGACACCATAGGGACTTTTACAGGAGGCGTATTAGTACATGATAAAGAGGATCGTATTCGTATTGATAATACGTTTGAAGGGTTGATCGAGCGTTTAAAAGATGAGCTTTATCAAATTATTACCGCCCAATTGTTTGCCTCTGCAAGCCCAACGAGGAATATATAAAGATGTCTGTTGGAGAAATTATTGCCATTAATGGACCCATTGTCACCGTACATCTTCCAGGCGTACGTAACGGTGAACAGGTATGTGTGGGGACTTTAAATTTAATGGGAGAAGTGATTCGCTTGGAAGGAGAACACGCCACCATACAAGTGTATGAATCTACAGAATCTCTTCGACCCGGTGATACCACATATGCGTTAGGGCATTCATTATCTGTTGAATTGGGACCGGGTTTAATAGGCAATATTTTTGATGGCGTACAACGTCCCTTAGAGAAAATTTTGGCTGTTTCTGGTGATTACATCAGTCGGGGCTTAAATATTGCACCTTTAGATCGAGAGATACTGTGGCCTTTTATTGCAAATACAACATTATCAGTAGGGAGTCCCATTAAAGCAGGTGCTTGTTTGGGCACTGTACAAGAAACGCCTTCTGTGAATCATCCTATTTTAGTCCCTCCTGATGTAAACGGTGTTTTAGTATCATTAGTAGATGATGGTCAATATACCGTTGAACAGGTAGTGGCTACCATCAAACAAGATAATGGTGAATTATTATCCTTAACACTTTTTCACCGCTGGTCAGTACGTACACCGCGTCCTTATCAAAATCGTGATCATGCTGTATTACCGTTACTCACAGGGCAACGCATTTTAGATACCTTTTTTCCCTTGCTTAAAGGGGGAAAAGGGGCAGTACCCGGTCCGTTTGGGGCGGGTAAAACCATGTTACAACAACAAATTGCGCGTTGGGCGAATGCACATATTGTCATTTATGTGGGGTGTGGAGAACGGGGTAATGAATTAGTCGATATTTTAGAAAGTTTCCCCAAATTAATAGATCCCCACACAGGACGTTCTCTAATGGAACGCACCTTATTGATTGCCAATACTTCTAATATGCCTGTCGTTGCACGGGAAGCTTCTATTTATGTGGGCGTGACGATTGCAGAATATTATCGAGATTTGGGCTATGATGTGGTCATGGTTGCAGATTCAACCAGTCGTTGGGCGGAAGCTTTGCGTGAAGTGGGCGGACGTTTAGGACAAATGCCTGTTGAAGAGGGCTATCCTGCCTATTTGGCGTCACGTTTATCTGCTTTTTATGAACGTGCGGGGCGTGTGACTACTTTAAGCGGTGAAAAAGCGTCTGTTACCTTAATCGGTGCTGTCTCTCCCCCCGGGGGTGATTTTTCAGAACCCGTCACCAGTCACACTAAAGAAATTGTACAAACTTTTTGGGCATTATCCAAAGAATTAGCAGAAGCACGACATTATCCCTCTATTGATTGGAATGATAGTTTTTCGGATTATGTCAGTATTGCCCAACGTTGGTGGGCAGACAATATTGATCCTCATTGGGAAGAATATCGTAATGAAGCCTTACAATTACTTTCCCAATCCGATGAATTGGCTAGAATTGTCAATCTTGTTGGACCCGAAGCCTTATCACCGGAACAACGTTGGATATTAAATGGAGCAACACTGATTCGAGAAGGGGTATTACAACAAAGTGCTGTGGATGAAATGGACAGTTTTTGTTCACCCGAAAAGCAAATGTTGTTATTGAGTTTAATGTTACATATTCATCATCAAGGTCTGGAATTATTAGAATCTGGCGTACCTGTAGAACAAATATCCGAGTTACCCCTATTAACACGTGCGAGACGTATCAAATCAGAATTTAGCAGTACCGAATGTGATAAATTACGGGCATTTGAACAAGAAATTCGAACCGCTTTTAATAATATTCGGCTAGAATACGATGTCACACTGCCGACATCAGCAGAAGATTGATATCTATTCCCCTGAAAAGCGTAACAAATAATTTCACAATCACCTAGGGCGCTGCCCATATGTATCGCCCTTTCAGGGCTTGTCATTATTTATTATCAAACTCATAAAAAAATGAAAAAATTTACCTTTATCTATTGTTTACTATTTATTACACATACTGTCACAGCACAAACACTCAGCCAGAAAATAAATGAAATCCTTAGAAATTCTTGTTTAGATTCCAAACAAACGTCAATAAATATTACCAGTATCCCCAATCGTAAAAATCTTTATGCTTACAATGCTAATACGCCTTTACGTCCTGCTTCTGTTCAGAAAATAATTACCAGTGCCGCTGCACTACATTATCTCACGCCAGAATACCGATTTAAAACAACCCTATTACATACGGGACAACGAAAAGGTAACACCATTTTTGGTAATCTTATTATACGGGGCGGCGGTGATCCAAGATTGTCTACAAAAATACTGTGGCACCTTATTTCTCAACTTAAAGCCAGTGGTATTACCAGAATCACAGGAAAATTAATCATAGATGCTCATTTTCTGGATAAACAAGAGAAAGCACCGATTTGGAGCAAAAAACGGTCGCAACGTGCTTATGATGCCAAACTCAGTGCACTTCCTTTAAATTTTAACAGTATTCATATACACGTCCAAGCAGGAGAAAAAATGGGTGATCCCCTAAATGCCTGGGTAGATCCCGCTTATCTCATATTAAAAAATAATACGAATACCACCCAAAAAGGTAAAAAAAGTGTTTCAGTCAACAGAAATGCACAACAAATCGTCATCAAAGGAAGCTTGCCGCTTAAAGCAAAAGAGCAACATATTTATCGTAATGTCACGAATCCCCTAGACTATCTTGCCCAGACCTTTCATAGCTTACTCAAACAAGCAGGCATCACCATTACTCAAAGCACTCAAATTCGTTATACCAAAACTAAAGGCACACAACTGTACCAACACCATTCACAAACATTGTCTACAATCGTCAAAGAACTTAACATGTATTCCAATAACATGACGGCTGAACAAATACTCAAAACGATAGCAGCTGAACGCATAAAAAAACCGGGTACACATCAAGCTGGATTAAAACTCCTTAAAAAATTTTTAACATTAAAAAACAATAGGATCAACACAAAAGGGATACGTTTAAAAGATGCGTCTGGGCTGTCGCACAGTAATCGCATGACAACACGTGCTATCACCGATCTACTGGCGACTATGTATACACGATTTGATATTGGGTTTGATTTTATCAGCAGCCTACCTATCAAAAAAAATAGATTTCTTCAGGGTAATGCACGTGTAAAAACTGGCTCATTAACTAAAGTGAGTAATATCGTAGGTTATTTAGAAAACAAACGCGGACAGATCATCAGCTTTGCCATTTTCTTAAACAACAATAGCTGTGGCTCTAAAAAAGCAGATAAAATAGAAAATAGCATTATTAACGCCATCTATAATACTCCCTAACAATCATGCATTTTGACATACACGATACTGATGGAAAATCCCGACGAGCTCAACTCTTATTTTCTCGGGGTACAATAGAAACGCCCGCTTTTATGCCTGTGGGCACTTATGGTACTGTTAAAGCCATGACACCAGAACAGGTTAGAGCGACGGGTGCAGATATTATTTTAGGCAATACATACCATCTCATGCTACGTCCAGGCACAGACATCATCAAAGCACATGGGGGATTACACACCTTTATGCATTGGAACCGCCCGATCCTGACAGATTCTGGTGGTTTTCAAGTCTACAGTCTGGGGAAAATGCGCAAAATTACAGAAGAAGGCGTTACCTTTCGATCGCCCATAGATGGGGCAAAAGTATTTTTGGGACCTGAAGAATCGATAGCAGTACAACACGATCTCGACGCTGATATCGTCATGATTTTTGATGAATGCACACCCTATCCTGCTACAAAAGAAGAAGCACGCCAATCCATGGAGCTTTCTTTACGTTGGGCAGCACGTTCTAAAACAGCACATCATAATCACCACGCTGCCTTATTCGGTATTGTACAAGGCGGAATGTATGAAGAATTACGTCAGATTTCCCTTTCAGGATTGATAGAGATTGGATTTGATGGATATGCGATCGGCGGTTTGTCTGTGGGAGAACCCAAAGAAGATATGCTACGCATTTTAAACACCCTACGCTTACCGCCTGAAAAACCTCGATATCTGATGGGCGTCGGTACACCCTCAGATATTATCGAAGCAGTGCGGTGTGGTATAGATATGTTTGATTGCGTGATGCCCACTCGTAATGCTAGAAATGGTCATTTATTTACCAGTCAAGGGGTGGTACGCATTCGTAACAGTACCTATCGTCATGACACTCGCCCCCTTGATCCCATTTGCCAATGTTATACGTGTCAAAATTACAGTCGGGCATATTTACATCATTTGGATAAAGTACGAGAAATTTTAGGTGCCCACTTAAACACTGTACATAATTTGCACTATTATCAAACGCTCATGCAAGGCATCCGTCAGGCTATTACAGAACACAGTTTTGAACTGTTTGTGCAACAGTTTTACCGTGACACTTCTCATCTTTAAGAATACTTAGTCAATCCACAACAGACAAAGGACAACGAGACCTTGCAGGTTTATGAGTCACAAGCACAGGCATAAGTACGGTCGTAGGTGCTACAATTTTCTCGTTCCCAACCAGATGAAATATAACTACACGGATTATTTTTAAGAAAGGATAAGTCAAAGA
>DAOVZS010000275.1 GCA_030635005.1 Thiomargarita sp.
AAAATATACCATTCATCCTCTTCCCGATTGGGATCATTTACAATGCCACTTCGTTTATCCACTTTAACACGATATTGATCGATTACCCATTGTAGTGCAGAGCGATTACCTAATTTATAATCAAAAACTTCTGCTGGAATACCCTTTAAAGTGAGAAAATCATTGTACCTTATTTAATCGGTATATGCTATATATTGTTGTTTCTTGCACATAAGTATTTTTTGAATTCTGTTTCTATATTTTTATAGCATAATACTTATTAAATATTTATGCAACAACGCCCTTAGTCTTCAAATAATTATTTGTAAAAGACAAGCACTCATTCTAAATCAAATTCTGACGGCTTATAAGGGTGAAAAACGTGGGCTTGAAAAGGGGGCAACACCGCACGTACTTTATTAGAATTCCTAGACGATAAAACAATCGCACAGAAAACCAAACTACCAATTGCTACAATAAGGAAATTGAGAAAGGAAATATAATACCTAGGGGGCGCTGCCCTAAGTGCCCCTTTAGGGTTTGTTTATATGCTCTCCTAAATCTCAGTAAAGCCTTTAAGAGTACCTTTATTTAAATATTTAAGTTAATAATGAAAGACATCTGTTAATCTTCAATCCGCATTGCAATCAATACAAATACATCTTCATTTTCTGGTTTCCCGCCTACATTTTGCCAAGTGTCTAATTGAGAAAAATCACCCGTGATGTGACAGGGAGTAAATGTCATGGGCTGTGTTTTCACAATATCATGATAATTGGCGGCTGCATCTGCTAAAGAAGTTGCTTTGCCAAATGTTAAAAATACTCTTTGCTCACTGAACATCCATTGACTGCTTCCTCTATTATCAGTCGTGGTGTCATTTTTGAGAATATGACCTGCTTGATAAGCCAGACTAAAAGAGCGAAAAGCATCTGGATGAGATAATGCAATACGTAGTGCGGGTGGAAAAATAGGGAGCTCCATTGAAAATTGATTGATGGCACGTTGTCGTACGATTTCTGACGTTTGTTCTGCAGCTTGAATAAAAGGTAATTCACCTGAAATATCAGGGCGTACTTCTGTACGTAATGCAATACGACGGATAGCAGAGTGATCATTACCCTGACACTCTTTAGCCAATGCTTGTCCCACGGGATTCACAATTTCCAATAACTGAGAGTTATCTCTGATGATAGGGCTTACAATCACCACTTGTTCAGCCGCTTGTGCACTGTCTACTAATTTCAAAGCCAAGGTTTTCAAATCTTTTGGCGCATCAATTTCTGCCAAAGCCCCTTCTATTTTAAGCGTAGGGACTTGTTGTGCCGCAATTTTTGCATAATGTTCAAGATGTTTTAATGCAGATTTTGCAGACGAAAATTCTTGCCTGTCTTCAACATAAGTAGCCAGCGTTATCATGACATCATTTTTATCTAATCGTGCGGTGAAAAAGATATTTTTACACAGTGCAGAGGTGACATCTTGTTTGCCCACCCAATGAGATAATGCTTTTTCTGCCCATTCTGTCACACGTTGCTTATTTTCTGTTAATTGATCAATAAAAATTTGATTGTCTAAATTTGGGGAAGTGTGGCTGTTTTGATTAAGCGTATGTTTTTGTTTGCCTATGTGTTCACATAACGGTATAAATTCTTTTAACCATTCCTCTAAATGATTGGCTGCATGCTGTGCTAATGTGGCGAGTTCAGTTAAAATATCAGCTAATTTCTTTTGAGAGGCTTGGGGGATTACTTGATCAGTGACACGTGTGGAAAATAAACGTAAACCAATAATGGTTTCTCCAGGCATCCAAGTACGTATCCAACGATCTTGATTCTGATAGCCCCGCATTTGTTGGTTGAGTGAGGCAATAAAGGCTTGTTGAAACCAGATTGCATCGGGATGCCCTTTTTCTCTCATGACCTGAAAAAACTGGTTTATCCCTGCGGGTGTCATCAGTGCCTTTAATAATAAATGCCACGGAGTTCCTTTAGGCTCGCAAGCTTTATGCCATTGACTTAATAATTTGTCAGGATCAGCCACAGATGTAACCATCAGTTTTTTGCTTGCGTCATCAAGTTCTAAATCAAGTAAGATATTACTACCCAGTAACTGTAGAAGTATTTCTTGTTTTACTAATTGATAATTCAAATCAGGCTTGACATGAATCCCTTTGGCGTGCCATGACACAATTTGTCCTTGATGCAGTTTGTCATTGAAGACTGTTAAGCGAGGATAACGTTCAACAAGTACCGCT
>DAOVZS010000072.1 GCA_030635005.1 Thiomargarita sp.
AAAGTGACAAAACCTGTCAAAACAACTGCAGCTAAAGTGACAAAACCTGTCAAAACAACTGCAGCTAAAGTGACAAAACCTGTCAAAACAACTGCAGCTAAAGTGACAAAAACAACAAAAACAGTTGTGGCTGCTAAGCCAAAAACATCAGCTGTTTCTCAAACACGTAATATTTCTAAAATAACTTTAGCAGATAAACTTAAAAAAATTGCTGAAGGACAGCCTGAAACCACTCCCGAAGGAGAAGCCAGAAAAAAATCTTGGGATAAGCAAATCAATAACTTATACAAGAAAGTTGAAACATGGTTATCTGAATATTCCAAAGGCGGTTATATTTCTTTTGATACTTCTTCTGATTCATTTGAATTGAATTTAGTGGGAGGTCATCAAGTGATATTCCAGCCTATTGAAATGAATATTTTGGGTGCTATGGGTCGAGTTGATGTTTATCATCGTGGTTATCCACCTCATAAAGTAATGCTCTTACTTCATGATAAGGGGTCAAGTAAATACCATTGGGAATTATGGAAAGGTCTCAAAAAAGATGAACAAGTGGCTTTTAATAAGATAACGCTTGAAGGTTTGTTAGATCAATGGATTGACAGTTAAGCGATAGCCAACATTAGATAAGCCAAGTTAAACTGTTATTTGTTTTTAGAAATACTATTTGGTTTATCTAGCATTCAATATGGGCGTATATTGTCATATCTTGTCGGGTTCTACCGATGCCCTCCCCCTTTACCTCAAGCATTAATTAACAGATTAAAACCATGAACGAGGAAAATTCATCTACCCAAAGTCGCCGGGCTTTTCTTAAAAACAGTGCCATTGTTGCAGGGGTAACGGTGGCACCTGGCGTATTATTATATAGTGTCTCTCAGGCGAAACCATCTGGTGATGCTGTGAGTTCCAAAGTACGTTGGGGCATGTTGATTGATACGACTAAATGTACAGACGATTGTAATGAGTGCGTAACTGCCTGTACAAATGAGCATGGACTCACTGAAGATGTTCCGGCTAATGTTAAACCGCAATGGATACGTAAGATCGGATTGCGTGACAAACAAACCAGCAAAGAATATTCTTTGCCAATGATGTGTCAACATTGCGAAAATCCCCCATGTGTTGATGTGTGTCCAACAGGGGCTTCATTTAAACGTGATGATGGTATTGTTTTAGTAGATCGGCATATTTGTATTGGTTGTCGTTATTGTATGATGGCTTGTCCTTATAAAGCACGATCTTTTGTCCATGAAACATTGGAACATCAAAAACCTCATTCTCCACGTGGAAAGGGTACTGTTGAGGGATGTACATTATGTGCCTATCGAATTGATAATGATCAAGAACCCGCTTGTGTCGAAGCATGTGCTAAAAAGGGTCATCAGGCTATGCTATTTGGCGATCTAAATGATGCCAATAGTGAGATTGCTAAAAAATTGAAGGAGGTCACGAGTAGCGCATTGCGGCCAGATCTGCGTTTGAATCCTGGAGTGCGTTATCAAGGACTTTAAATTATGAAGAAGATTAATTATTGCCTGATTGAAGGTAAAAGTGTTGCTTTTTTTGCTGGAATAGCAGTATCAGTCGTTCTGATTTTACTGGGTCTCTTTGCAGCCTATAATATGGAGCATCACGGACATATTATTTCTGGTATGGACAATCAGATTGTATGGGGGATACCTCATGTGTTTGCCATATTTTTGATTTTAGCGGCATCGGGCGTGCTCAATGTGGCTTCTATTAGTTCTGTGTTCCGCAAGATTTTTTATAGTCCACTCGCACGTTTATCTGCTTTACTGGCGATTACGTTGTTGGTAGGTGGTTTAATTGTTTTAGTACTCGATTTAGGGCGTCCCGATCGTCTTATTGTTGCGATGACTTCTTATAATTTCAAATCCATTTTTGCCTGGAATATTATATTATATAATGGATTTATAGTTATTTGTCTTATTTATTTGTGGTTTATGATGGAACGTCGTATGCAAAAATATTATCCTACAGTGGGGTTGATTGCTTTTATTTGGCGTTTAATATTAACTACAGGAACGGGATCAATTTTTGGTTTCTTAGTGGCCCGTGAAGCTTATCATACTGCCCTTATGCCCCCTTTATTTATTGCACTGTCTTTATCTTTAGGATTGGCTGTATTTTTAATTGTGTTACTGCTTGACTGTTTTGAAACACATTGTCCTTTGGAAGAAGGAATATTACATCGTCCTAAAAGTTTATTAGGTGTGTTTATTGCTGTTGTCTTTTATTTTGTGATGGTTTATCATCTTGCTCATCTTTATTTTACGGGGCGTCATGGCGTTGAATATTTCATTTTAGCAGGTGGGGGTATTCATACCATACTCTTTTGGGGTGGTTATATCTTTTTAGGTACGATATTACCCTTATTATTGCTTTATCACGAGAGATTTACGAAAAGTCATGCGAGTATCGCAGCAGCAGCATTACTGACCATTTTTGGTGGATTTGCCTTATTATACGTTATTATTATCGGCGGACAGGCTTATCCTATAGAAATTTTCCCAGGCATGGAAGTGATCAGTTCTGGATTTTTTGATATGCCCGTAAATGGTTTAGCGGGACATCCTTATATGCCCAGTATTTGGGAATTTATGTTGGGTTTGAGTGGTATTGGTATCACTGCCCTCTTGACTCTCGTTGCTGTTAAAATATTACCTTTTATGCCTTGTAGTTTGGCAGATGTCAGTTTAGATCCTGATCTTAAAGATTGAACAACAAATATTAATGATCATATTAGAACCTAAGTTGTCTTATAAACTTGGGTTCTTTATGACACATATCAAAAAATATTTTCCCTCCAAGATTCCTGTCTTATCATCGCTTCTTTATTAACAATTGTATCTGCTTTCTTTTTTTAAAAATTTTCCAGGCGTCTCCTTTTCACGTTTTTCTGATCATTTTAGTATGCATTTTGATACCCTGAAGAAAAATCTAAAATGAGCGCGTCACAAAAAATATTAGGTAATAATTGATTGGGTGCATATATGAAAAAGTTTATAACAATCTTAACAATCCTTATCATTATAAGTGGATTCAATGTGGCCTGTGTCAGTTGGCCACAAGGCTGGGATGTTGTTAATGTCCCCATAGCAGAAGGGTGTGCTGTTGAACCTGAACCTGTTGAAGAACAGATGATGATAGCACCTTCAGTAGGTGTCGCAACTGAACGTGGTTTACAATTTACATTAGAAACAGTCTTATTTGAATTTGATCACACTGAGTTATTACCGGCAGGTTATCTAAAACTGGAAGAATTTATTGCCGTAATACAAAGTGAAGCGTCTCGTGCTATATTGATTGAAGGACATACTGATAATCTTGGTGAAGAGTCTTATAATCAAGAACTTTCAGAATTACGTGCTTATGCTGTCCAACAAGCTTTGATATCTAATGGTATTAATCCAGAAAGAATAGATGCGAAAGGTTTAGGTGAAAATAACCCAATTGCAAATAATGATACTGAAGAAGGACAACAACAAAATCGTCGTGTAGAGATTACGCTATTAAACGAAGATGCGAATACAGTGTCAACTGATGATACTGATATAATGCTGTTACAAGAGGAAGATATGACACTGAATGAGGAAGATACGACACTCAACGAGGAAAATACGCTTCTTGAATAAATTAATATGCCTCATTTTTTCATTTCGGCTGCCCATAAATCATCTGGCAAAACAACCATTAGCCTAGGATTATGTGCTGCTTTTACAGCACGCGGGTTCGTTGTTCAAGCCTTTAAAAAAGGTCCCGATTATATTGATCCCTTGTGGTTAAGCCAAGCTGCCCAACGTTCTTGCCATAATCTTGATTTTTATACGATGAATTCTCTGGAAATTAAGAATATGTTTGGAATGCATCAGACTTCCACTGATCTCAGTATTATTGAAGGAAATAAGGGATTATATGATGGGATGGATATTAAAGGCACTAATAGTAATGCGGCCTTAGCACATTTGTTAGGCGCACCTGTTATCCTTGTTCTTGATACACAGGGGATGACACGTGGTATCGCACCTTTACTTTTAGGCTATCAAATATTTGATAAAAATATTCAGATTGCGGGTGTTATTTTGAATCAAGTGCGTGGTAATCGACATGAAGTAAAATTGCGAGAATCAGTTGAATATTATACCGATATTTCAGTGCTTGGTGCTGTGCAACGTGATATTCGTTTAGAGATTAAGGAGCGTCATTTAGGCTTAATGCCTAGTAATGAAGATAATCAAGCACGACATAAGATTCATACTATTGGTGAACTTATTGCTGATCAGGTTGATCTTGAACAATTGATGCGTATTGCGCGACAAGCACCTAAATTTACCTCAAATATTGTTGAAAAGAGTACACATTCAACTGATGTGAGCATTGGGGTTATTCGTGATGCTGCTTTTGGTTTTTATTATCCAGGTGATTTAGAGGCTTTAACACGTGCGGGTGCTCAATTAGTCTTTATTGATGCTTTGCATGATTCACACTTGCCCGCTGTGGATGCTTTGTTTGTCGGTGGTGGATTTCCTGAAACACAGATGGAAATTTTATCTCAAAACAACAGCTTAAAAAAAGAGATTCAGCAAGCCATTGAAAATTTTATGCCCGTTTATGCAGAATGTGGTGGCTTGATGTATTTGTCACGTCAATTAACTTGGAAAAATAAAACGTGTCAGATGGTGGGGGCTTTGCCTTTTGATACGGTGATGTTAACACGTCCACAAGGACGTGGTTATGTTCGTTTGCGTGAAACAGGATATGGTTTGTGGTCTTTGGGAGCACAATCCGAATTTGAAGCACATGAATTTCATTATTCTAAGGTGATTAATGTACCTAAAGGTCTGAAATTTGCTTATCAAGTATTACGCGGAACGGGTTTAGAGGGTAATTATGATGGCCTAATTTATAAGAATACATTAGCCAGTTATATCCATTTGCGTGATGTTGACAATAATCATTGGACACAGCGTTTTGTTGATTTTGTTCGTAAACAGAAATTTATTTAAATTAACCTATGTTTAAAGTGACTAAAAGAGCAGCTACCCGAATTTTACAAGCTGCTGACTATGGAAAAATGACCGGACTTGCACTACGTCTTGCCCCAACATGTCAAGAAGATGGTAGTTTTGAATATAATAAAATGGGATTTGATACCATTAAGGATGATGATATACATATTCATTGTGAAGGTGTGGATATTGTCTTTGAATCCAGATATAAAGATTTATTAGAAGGTGCTGAGATGGATTTTGTTGAAATTGAAAAAGGTAATTTCACATATATCTTTCTTAATCCGAATGAAGCACATTATATTCCTCCTAAAAAAGACTGATAGAAGGCATGAGTTTGTCAATATTTTGTAAAGGTCCTAAAGGATTCTTTTCAATTTCTATTTTAGAAATATTAGGTTCTCCCCCCCATACTTTGTGAACAACTAGCCCATTATTTAAAACAATTAAAGCCTTAAATTTCCACCCAGTTGTAATTTTCTTTTTTTGAAAATTTAATAAATCAAGTGCGACACTGCCATAACGCTTACCTGACAATATTTGCGGGGCAACTTCATAACCATAGCAGCCATCTCTCATTTCTAAACAAGAGCGTACACCTGGTTCAAGATGTTCCAGCTTGATTGAATCATTGGGCAAAAATATTTTCAAGAGATCAAGATATGTAATTAATTTGACATTTGGAATTTCAAATGGATCAAAACCAAGGCGTTTTAAATCTTCGCTGTTTGTTTCATGAGGAATAATCTTATCAAAATCTCTTTTAGCATCTTCAAAATTTTTCCAAGGTGACTTAGTTGTTACTGTAGTCGATGGTAACATTCCAGAGCACCCACTGCCTATCACTGATAATATCACAAAGTATATCACGAAATATAATATTTTGTTCATACGGTACGTTTTGAATCTTATTCAATCCTATAAACCTCTCAGTTAGAGAGGTTTATAATAAGACGATAAGTAATATTATCCTTATCTGCGACTTTTTTTGATGGCCACTTTGCGTGCCCCTTTTTTTCCTAAATTATCTTTCCAAGCAAGTATCACTGTCTCTCCTATCGCTCCCCCTTTAAATCTAAATGCAAAATAAGGATTCATAGCAATCCCACTCCCCCAATTTGCTGACATCACTATTTTACCCTCGTGTGTACACGTGAGTTCTTGAATGAAATGAGCGGGAATTAATTTACCTGTTTTCAAATCTCTTCGAGTCCCTATTTCCATAGGATGTTTTATCAGTGCTTTGATCTGAGTTATATTATCTTTAAGCTTGGCTTGAAGACGTATTGTTGATTTTGCCACTTATGATTTCTCCTTTATCTATTAACCGCCACAACCGCCAATAGTGACTTTCACGTGACGTTGTGCAATATAAAATTTGCCTTCTGCTTTGACTACAGCCACAACATTAGATGTCTTTCCCAATTTGATACGCGTTTTGATCCAAGCTTCGGTATTGTCTGCAAAATTAAACTGTGCTATTAAGGGGGTTGGATTTTGATCACCGATAATAGTGATAGAGTCTACGTTAGTGAAGGGCGCTGTCACTTCAATGGGAACAACTGCTCCATTTTCTGCAATTTCAGGTGCTTCAATAATAATCTGATTGCTTTTAGCAGGATCGGCATCTTCAAACAATTTTAAAAGTACATCTTCAACTTTTTCAGCATAAAAAGCATCTTTTGGCCATTCTTTTGCCATCAGTATTTCGGGTATTAAGATGGTGCCTAAGGCCATAACACCGCTTGTGGCAATAATGCCTTTTAAAAAGTCTCTACGGGGTAAACTCATATCACTTCCTCTTTTTTTTGATATCATTGCTGTAAGGATTTTTGCGCTTCAAACAATTCTGTTTGTAATTCCTTATAACGGGTTTCTATACGTGCTGTCAAATAAAAATTGAGATTTTTATGTTTTTGTGCTTGTTTTATTTGTATTAAAGCTTGTCTGGTTTCTCCTATCAAATAATATCTGTCTGCTAATGTTAAATGTGCCATAGCAATTTCCCCTGTTGATTGATAGGCATTTGCTAATAAATGATAATAATAGGGATTTGACAAGGATGGGATTTGTAACAACATAAGCTTAGCTTTTGTGGCATTATTATTGTGTAATAACTGTTCAGCATACGCCATCCCTAACATCTTATTTCTAGGATAAATTTTTAATGCATGTTCATAGATTTTTATTGCTTTTGTGTATTGCTTTTGCAATATCGCTACATTTGCTTTTAATAAATGATAGATGACGCGATCTGCATCATTTTTGAAGAGCCACTGAATATGTGTTTCTATATCATCAATCTTTCGTATTGCTAATAACGTTAATGCTAAGGCATAACGCGTCGCACATTCATCACGATACCGTCCTGTTTGTAACATTTCTGTTAGTTTTTTATGTAAGCTTTGTTTGTTATCTGTTGTTAAGCTTAATAATTTAGCTTTCATTAAATGATACAGGGGAGTATAACTTATTTTTTGATGTGGATATTGTTCTGCCCGATCACGTGCTTCGGCAATACGATTGGTTGTGACAGGATGGGTGCGTAAAAATTCTGGTACGCCCCCTTCATAATAACGACTCGCTGCTTGTAAACGTTCAAAGAATGAAGGCATGTCACGGGGTTCAAATCCCGCTTTGGCAAGAAGTTGCATGCCGATATGATCTGCTTCTGTTTCATGAATACGGGTAAAATTAATTTGCAATTGTACATTGCCTGCTATGACAGCGGTCACTGCGGCTTGTCCGACTTCTGGATCTCCTGTACCTGCTATCACCAATGCTGCTATTAAAGCTGCCATTGCTGGTAAAGAAAAACGTTGCGATTTTTGGATTATACGTGCTATATGACGTTGAGTGACATGTGAAATTTCATGTGCAAGTACTGATGCAAGCTCACTTTCGCTATGGGTTTTTAAAATCAAACCACTGTGTATACCAATAAACCCACCCGGTACGGCAAAAGCATTGATAGATGATTCATTAATAACAAAAAAATGAAAACGTTGTTCAGGATTATGGCTATAGGATACTAAACGATTACCCAAAGTATTAAGGTAATTATTAATTTGAGCATCATCTACAATAGCAACCTGCCGTCGTAATTGACGGAAAAAATGTGCCCCTAATTCTTGTTCATCAGCAGGTGACATCACCGTATTGGCAGAAATCCCGATATCAGGTAATTCTATCGTCGCTGCTGGAAAAGAAAGCACATATAATAATAATATTAATAAGCAATGCCGCATTATATCCATTTTTTAGATAGTTTTATTGTCTTAAACATAATATTATGATAGCATTAAAATCAATAAAAAAAAGGGGAAATCATATTTATGGGATATCTTGATGAACTCAAAAAGGAATCTGAAAAACGTCAACAACAAGTTGATAAACAAGCGACAGAAACACAAACGCAACAGAAACAACGAGAAGAACGGTTTCGTATTCAAGTGAAACCCGCTTTAAAAAGATTACGTGATTATTTGCTGGATTTAACGGAACAGCTCAACTATTTGAAACCTGAGACCCCTGTCTGTTATGACATAGAAGGGTATGGCAACATTGAAGATTTTCAACAAGAAAATTATCGTTTAGTCAGTCTGGATAATCTTGATCTCGTGAAACGTTCTCTTTCAAGCAGCCAAAATGAGACCATTGATACACGTAATGATTTTTTGGTACGTTGTGTGTGTCAAACGCCTTCTAAATATCGTATCAAAAAGCATCAAGAATCTGAAGTTAAGTTACAAAGAGAATATTTTACAACACATAATATCTCTTTTACTTGCAACGAAGAAACGGATGATGATTACCAGTTTCTTAGGGCAGTGTTCTTTTTTCAACCTAAAATTGTGGTTGACTTTAAATTCACGGCTCATTTTGAAAGTAGCAGTATAAAATTAACCCTCAACAATTTTTCAGCGTTTGGTGAGAATATTGTCTATACTTTGAAACCAGATAAGATTAATGTTTCTTTTTTAGATGAATTGGCAAAATACATTACCAGACAACCGCATCG
Organism: Thiomargarita sp.; assembly: GCA_030635005.1. Classification (GTDB taxonomy): domain Bacteria; phylum Pseudomonadota; class Gammaproteobacteria; order Beggiatoales; family Beggiatoaceae; genus DAOVZS01. The sequence continues at coordinate 9,055 of DAOVZS010000072.1, forward strand.
TTTTAGAAAGCCTCAAAATAACAAGCCAAAGAAAAAAACGAAGTTACAAGAATTTAAAGAAAAAACAGACAAAATACAATCCTTAACCTCTCAAAATAACCAGAGCTAGCTAAACACGTGTTATCAAAAAACAAATCGCACCGTCATGATTGGACGATTGATGAGATTACGGCATTATTTCAAGTGCCTTTTAATGATTTAATATTTAAAGCACAGGGGATACACCGTACTTATTTTAATCCTAATCATGTCCAATTGAGTAGTTTATTAAATATCAAAACTGGGACGTGTTCAGAAGATTGTGCCTATTGTGCTCAAAGTGCACATTTTAAAACGGCTATTACCCCTGAACCGTTAATGGCATTAGATACGGTGATTGCTGCTGCGACTAAAGCTAAAGAACAGGGGGCAACTCGTTTTTGCATGGGAGCAGCCTGGCGTAGTCCGAAATCTGCAGATTTTGATAAAATTTTAGAGATTATCAAAGCCATTAAAGCATTGGGCTTAGAAGC
>DAOVZS010000130.1 GCA_030635005.1 Thiomargarita sp.
CAAGCAGATAAAATGGGTAATAGGAGTAACAGTAAGTTTTTCATGATGTGTTTTTTTTATGTGTAATAAAACAAAGAGTATATCATATATTTAGAATTTTCAGGATTTAAAGGCACAAACAATCTATTGTAGGGTGGGTAAGTGGGCATCAAGATCTCAAATTTTAGTCAATATGTCAATCGCCCACTTGCCCACCATGTGTTGAACTCTCAAATTATTTTGAGTTATTTCCGAGTGCTGGTGGGCAAGTGGGCAATTTAGATTTTTGATAATATTTTAGATTCTTATGCCCACTTACCCACCCTACAATACTGAATCAGAATTTTCAGAATAAAGCTACAACCCAAGGCTATTGCTGAGAATTACCTTTAATTATTTCTTAACTTAATGGCAGTGGGGGGTTACCTCTGTAATTCACACTCCCCCTATAATTACTTATACAATTTGCTGCCTTGTGTTTTAAATTCTTGCGCTTTTTCCTTTAATCCCTGTTTCATCGCAATATTTACATCATGAATGCCTTGTTGTTGGGCATATTCTCGGACATCTTGGGTGATTTTCATGGCACAAAAATGGGGGCCACACATGGAACAAAAATGGGCTGTTTTGGCGGAATCTTTGGGTAATGTTTCATCATGAAACTCATGTGCACGTAAAGGATCTAAGCCTAAATTAAATTGATCTTCCCAACGAAACTCAAAACGGGCTTTAGAAATCGCATTGTCACGCACTTGGGCACCGGGGTGCCCTTTGGCTAAATCTGCGGCATGTGCTGCAATTTTATAGGCAATAATGCCTTCACGTACATCATGTTTATTAGGTAAGCCTAAATGTTCTTTGGGAGTCACATAACACAGCATGGCACAACCATACCATCCAATCATGGCAGCGCCGATACTAGAGCTAATATGATCATATCCAGGTGAAATATCAGTAATTAAAGGTCCTAAGGTGTAAAATGGGGCTTCATCACATTCCTTTAATTGTTTTTCCATGTTTTCACGGATTAAATGCATAGGCACATGTCCCGGTCCTTCTATCATCGTTTGTATGTCATGTTTCCAAGCGATTTGGGTTAATTCTCCTAACGTTTCTAATTCGGCAAATTGTGCCTCATCATTAGCATCCGCAATAGAACCGGGGCGTAAGCCATCTCCTAATGAAAAAGCAACATCATACGCTTTCATAATGTCGCAGGTTTCCTCAAAATGTGTATACAAAAAGCTCTCTTGATGGTGTGCTAAACACCATTTTGCCATAATAGAGCCCCCACGCGAGACAATACCCGTCACACGTTTGGCGGTAAGAGGAATATAGGGTAAACGCATGCCCGCATGAATGGTGAAATAATCTACCCCTTGTTCTGCTTGTTCAATCAGCGTATCTCGAAAAATTTCCCAGGTTAATTCTTCTGCTTTGCCTTCCACTTTTTCTAAAGCTTGATACAGGGGGACTGTCCCTATGGGCACAGGAGAATTTCGTAAAATCCATTCACGTGTTTCATGAATATTTTTGCCTGTTGACAAATCCATCACCGTATCACCGCCCCATAAAATTGACCAAACCATTTTTTCAACTTCTTCTTCAATTGAAGAAGTGGTGACAGAATTACCAATATTGGCATTAATTTTGACTAAAAAATTACGCCCAATAATCATGGGTTCTACTTCAGGATGATTAATATTGGCGGGAATAATAGCACGTCCACGTGCAATTTCATCCCGAACAAATTCAGGTGTTATAATTTTAGGGATTGTGGCACCAAAGGCGTTACCCGCATGTTGTCTCACATCACGCACGTCTTCTAGGTGTTGATTTTCACGAATGGCAATAAATTCCATTTCAGGTGTGATAATACCTTGACGTGCATAATGCATTTGTGTCACGTTCTTGCCCGATTTAGCCCTACGTGCTGAACGATCAGGCGTAGATTCGGTATCTCCGCGTTCTTTAATCCATGTACTGCGACAATCAGGTAAACCTTGATGTACATCAATAGTCACTTTAGGATCTGTATACACACCCGATGTGTCATAGACTGTGACAGAAGGTTGCTCAGAAAGGCTAATTTCTCGCATAGGGACTCGGATATCGGGACGCGTTCCTATGCGATACACTTTTTTAGAATTGGGAAACGGTTTAATCTCATCTAGTTTTATGGTTTGGTTTAACATATCTTGAGAAATGGGACTCATCGGCGCTCCTTTGATACAAATATAATTTGATGATACATTATATAATGTTATTTAATCGTTTAGATTGAAAAAAAACTGGGAAAAATTATTATGCTTCAAGTCAATGTGAAACAAGCACGTTTTAATATGATTCAACAACAAATCCGCCCCTGGGAAGTTTTAGAACAGCGTGTATTGGATGTGATGTCTGATATTCCGAGAGAGCATTTTGTGTCAGCAGATTATCGTAATTTGGCTTTTGCAGATATTAATATTCCATTGGCACATGATCAAGTGATGATGAATCCTAAAGTAGAAGGGCGCTTATTACAAGCCTTAATGCTGACATCAACAGATACCGTGTTAGAAATTGGGACGGGCAGTGCTTATATGACAGCCTTGTTAGCTAAATTAGCAAAACATGTGGAAAGTGTCGATATTTTTGAGGATTTTATCATAGAAGCAGCGACAAAACTGAATGCCTTGAATATTCAGAATGTTTCTTTAAAAACAGGGGATGCTATTAATGGGTGGAATGCGACTGTCCATTATGATGTGATTATTTTAACAGGTGCCGTGCCCTCGTTAATAGATCAATATCAATCACAGTTGAATGACGGAGGACGATTATTAGCGATTGTGGGAGAGACGGCTGCGATGCAAGTACAACTGATACGACGTGTGGGTGAGTATTTTGAAAAAGATGTTTTATTTGAAACATCTTTACCCTGTTTATTAGGGGCTGCTACCTCGGAACGTTTTATTTTTTAGAGTGATCTTAACTGACATTGGAATTTTGATAGTTTTTTGGACAGGTATAGTGTAATACTGGTGTATTCCGTGTATTGATAGAGATCGGTAGGCGATGATAATCAAAATCAGCGATTATAAAACCTAAGAAATGTTGTGAATGATCAATCACTGGCTGGAGGGCACTAATACAAGGTCCTCCTGTCTTTAGATTAATATATACAGGAGATAATAAAAAATGTCGTTTACTTGAAGCAGTAAAACGAATTGAATAAGGACGTTGTGACAAATCTTGATGACAATAACTGCTTTCAATTGAACTGGCAGTGATATTAGAACTGATTTGCATATCATATTCATTGACAGCATACATTAACTGGCAATAGGGAACTGAGGTAAAATGTGTTTTTAAAACGGTATCTAAATGTTCTAAATTTGACCAAGAAAGCGTGCATTCCTTAGATAAATTCAACATTGCAGGTTCAAATAAAGCGATTAATGCTGCTCGTTTTTTTTGTAACATATCTGTCATCCACATTTTTTATGCTCCTATTTTTTTTAGCCTTGTTATCATATTAGCATATTACTATTTTTTGATATAATACACAATATTATGCAAACAGCCATTGTCTCAGAAGAAATAGAACGTCAACCGTTACACCAATTTACTGAACAAGCGTATCTCGATTATGCGATGTACGTGATTTTAGATCGTGCTTTGCCGCATGTGGGAGATGGTCTTAAACCGGTACAACGACGTATTATTTACTCTATGTTTGATTTAGGACTCAAATCAGGCAGTAAATATAAAAAATCTGCACGAACAGTCGGTGATACTTTAGGACGTTTTCATCCACATGGCGACATGGCATGTTATGAGGCAATGGTATTAATGGCGCAACCTTTTTCTTTTCGATATCCCTTAGTGGATGGGCAAGGAAATTGGGGTTCAATAGATGATCCCAAATCTTTTGCGGCCATGCGTTATACCGAATCACGTTTGGCTGTTTTTTCAGATTTATTATTAAGTGAATTGGGACTAGGGACAGTCGATTGGAAAGCGAATTTTGATGGTTCTTTAGATGAACCCACGTTATTTCCTGCCCGCTTACCCAACGTATTGCTTAATGGGACGACAGGTATCGCGGTAGGGATGGCCACCGATATTCCCCCGCATAATCTTTGTGAAGTCGCAGAAGCGTGTATTTATCTCTTAAAAAAACCTAACGCCACTGTGGTTGATTTATGTCAATATATTATTGGACCTGATTATCCCACTAAAGCAGAGATCATTACGCCTACTGCTGATTTATTAAAGATGTATGATACTGGGCATGGGTCTATTCGGATGCGGGCGTGTTATATGATTGAAAATCGTAATGTGATCATTACTGCATTACCGCATCAAACCTCTGGTGGAAAAATCATTACGCAGATAGCGGCACAAATGACCGCTAAAAAATTGCCAATGATAGAAGACATACGTGATGAATCAGCGCATGAGAATCCTGTACGTATTGTCATCATCCTACGTTCTTCACACAGGAATGTTGACAGTTTGATGACACATTTATTTGCTACGACAGATTTAGAACGCAGTTATCGTGTCAATGTCAATATGATTGGGCTTAATGGACGTCCGCAAGTTAAAAATCTTAAAAGCTTATTATCTGAATGGTTAGAATTTCGTGTCCACACAGTACGACGTCGTTTTGAGTATCGTCTTGCAAAAATTCGTAAACGCTTACATTTGCTTGAAGGCTTACTCATTGTCTATTTAAATATGGATGAAGTCATTGACATTATTAGAGAACAGGATAAACCTAAAGCAATATTAATAAAAAGATTTGGGCTGACTGAGATACAGGTAGAAGCTATTTTAGAATTAAAATTGCGTCAACTGGCTAAACTTGAAGAAATCAACATTCAAGGCGAGCAAAAAACGCTTTCTAAAGAACGGGATAGTTTAGACAGTATTCTACATTCTGATAAAAAACTTCATAATTTGATTATTAAAGAAATTAAAGCAGATGCTAAAAAATATGGCGATGCCCGTCATTCTCCTATTGTTCAACGTGAACAGGCACAAGCATTTGATGAAACAAGTTTTATCCCTTCTGATCCCATTACAGTGGTTTTATCAGCGAAAGGCTGGGTACGGGCTGCAAAAGGACATGATATTGATCCCAGCACTTTAAACTATCGTGCAGGAGATGAATTTTCTGAAGCGTGTAAGGGGCGTAGTAATCAACAAGCTGTCTTTTTAGATTCCAGTGGACGTAGCTATTCATTGCCAGCTCATACCCTACCCTCTGCACGAGGACAAGGTGAACCTTTAACAGGACGTTTGGCACCGCGTACTGGAATAGATGTTCCGTATGTGTTGTTAGGAGAATCTGATACCCAATATTTATTGGCAACTGATGAAGGCTATGGCTTTATCTCTCACTTAGGAGATTTATATACAAAAAATAAATCGGGTAAAATCATCATCAGTATATCGCAAGGAAATACGATATTGTCACCGCTGTTGATCAGTAATCTTGAAACAGAATGTTATGCTGCGATTACGAGTGCTGGATATTTATCTATTGTTCCTACATCAGAATTACCGTATTTAACAAAGGGTAAAGGAAATAAACTTCTGAATATTTCTACTAAAAAAGATCAGGAAACCATAGTTATTCTCACCCTGATACATCCTACCCAAGATATTTTAACCTTATATTCGGGTAAACGTCATTTAACCCTTAAAACACGTGATATTCAAGCATATATGGGTGAACGCAAACAACGCGGAAAAAAATTACCCCGTGGATTTCAAAAGGTGGATAGTGTCACCATTACTACCCCACCATTAGAAGATAAATTGTTTTAATGAGCCTATTATAGAGCTGCCCGTTTGAATAGCATACAAAACACCTAATTTCTCGTTCCCAACCTCCGGTTGGGAATGCCTTCTTCGACGCTCTGCGTCGATTGTATCACTAAATGTGCCTAGACGGTTATTGTATGAAGGACGCAGAGCGTCTAGGCATGCATTCCCAACCAGAGG
>DAOVZS010000159.1 GCA_030635005.1 Thiomargarita sp.
AACGCAAGATCGATTAACAGGCTTGACAACGCAAGATCGATTAACAGGCTTGACAACGCAAGATCGATTAACAGGCTTGACAACGCAAGATCGATTAACAGGCTTGACAACGCAAGATCAATTAACAGGCTTGACAACGCAAGATCGATTAACAGGAATGACAACGCAAGATCGATTAACAGGCTTGACAACGCAAGATCGATTAACAGGGATGACACAGAAAGATCTTGTAGATCTTAAAGAATACATTAATAAACACGTACCCTCAAAAGAAAAATAGAGACATTTCCAACAAAACGATAGAAAGGGTTTATAAAAAATTTTGCCTTGGGACATTATCCCAAGGCACACAGAGTTAATATTCTTTAGGTAATTTAGCCAATTCTTCTGCCCAAAATACGGGTCCATCTAAACAGACATAGGTTGATCCAATATTACACCGTCCACATTTACCTAAACCGCATTTCATACGATTTTCTAAGGTTGTAATCAATTGATCTTGCTTAAACCCGAGGCGATCTAAGGCTTCAAAAGTAAACTTGATCATAATAGGCGGACCACAAATCAAGGCAATGGTATTGTCAGGATTTGGGGCAAATTCATTTTCTAGAATATGGGGCACAAAGCCAACATGTCCTTTCCATTCTGGTGTTTCACCACCGGGATCCACTGTTTTCACCACGGTGACATTGGGCATTTGTTCCCATTCTTCAATTTCACGCTTATAGACTAAATCTTCTACGGTGCGTGCGCCATATACAATGGAAATATGCCCAAAATCTTCGGCTTTATCTAATACATTCCAAATCACCGAACGTAGCGGAGGTAAGGCAATGCCCCCAGCAATAAAGATTAAATCCTTTCCTTTAAATTTGTCTAGGGGAAAAACATTGCCATAAGGACCTCGAAAGCCGACGGTATCCCCTTCGCTTAGTCCAAATAATCCAGCTGTGTTTTTACCCACACTCCTAAAACAACATTCGATATGATCCATGCGTGTGGGAGATGACGCGATACAAAATGTGCTTTCACCATGCCCAAAGGCGGAATATTCGGCAAATTGTCCCGCTTTAAAGCGAAAATTGTCGCGCATTTCTTCATCTTGAAAGACGAGATGAAAAGTTTTGATATCAGGGGTTTCTTGGATGACTTTATTAATTGTCATCAAGTGGGGTTGATAGATATTCATTTTTTCAGCATACAGTGTTCAGTGAATAGTAAGGACTATTCACTGATGATTATTTATTCAAAATCATTCAAAATCAGGATCTTGTCGTAATGCATTGGGTAAGGATGCTTTTAAATCCACTTCTTTCATATATTCAGTAATGTCTAAATTGACGGGGCAATCACGGATACATCGTCCACAACCCACACACCCTTGTGCGTTAAATTTGTCTTGGTAAATTTTAAATTTACAGGTGAAACGATTACGATATCGTTTATATTGTTTATCACGTGGGTTATGCCCTGAGGAATGTAGGGTGAAATGATCAAATTGGCATGAATCCCAAAATTTTATCCGATATCCTTTACTGCCCCGTGTTTCATCTACAATATCAAAACAATGACAGGTAGGACACATAAAGGTACATGCGCCACATCCGATGCATTTTTCGCCCAATCTTTCCCACATTTCGTCATCAAAATTGCTTTGATCGTCTAACCATGCTTTGATTAAGTGACTGTTGCGTATGCGGCTCACATTTTTATGAGCCTCTTTGCCTGCGGTGTCACGTGCTGCTTGATCGCCTTCGCCTTGCAACAGCGGTGCTAAGATATTAGCGACTCTTTCACCTGCGGGCGTTTTTATCTCAACATGTAGGGTGTTATCAGGGAGTTCTGTTAAATGTAAATCTGATCCCCGATCACTGTCTGGTTCTAATCCTACTGAGGTACAAAAACAACTTTGATCGCCAGTTGTACAGGAATAGGTAACAATGGTGGTGTTTTCGAGGCGTTTGGTGAAAAATTGGTCATTATAACCCGCATTATCTGATGAGAAAACAGCATTTTGTGAGGCAATTGAGGCGGCATCACAAGGACGTACGCCAAAAATAATGGTTTCTGGGTATTTATGATGGACTTCTTTTATATGCACTTTATTGTCTTTATTTTCAAAAGCCAATATCGGTTCATGTTTCACAAATAGAAATTCTTTCACGCCATTTAAGGGTAAGATACCTTGACCGACTTGATGATTATCCCCATTTTCCAAGGGGGTGAGCATTAAGACATCAATGGCATCTGGACTGTCTAAACGGGGACGCAATTGGGGCGCGATGACTCTTTTTTGACTTTGAATCAGTAAGTCAAGACATTTTCCAATATCGCTTTTTTGAAGAGTTGCTGTTTTCATCTATTGGATAAAATCCTCGCTATCGTCTGTCTTGTAGGTAATCAGCGGTGGCTTTTCGTCTTGAGAGTAGCCCGATTTGTATCCAAAGGATTCTTGCACCACATCTTTAAGACGCTGATTAAAGAGGTCAACTTGTATATCCATTGGGCAAGCCCGTGTACATTCACCACACCCTGTACATCGTCCTACAAGATGCATTGCCCGAGTTATGTGCCAAGCAAAAACACCTTTAGTATGGGCAGCTTGGTCAACCCAATTGGGTTGTGTTCTATCGGTAATGCAAATATTACAGGAACAATGCGGGCACACTTCTCGACATGCGTAGCATTTAAAGCACCGATCAAATTCTTGACGCCAATAGTCAAATCGTTTGTCGGTGTTTAATCCCATGAGGTTGAGTACTTGGGGTGCTGAGACTTTATAGGGAGCTGAACGGTCAACTTCTGGACGTTCACCTGGGAAAAAATCGCAATCGGTAGGCGTATGCACATCACATTCTGCACATTTTGTCGCTTGATTACCGTCATGTAAACGGCCATCCCATTTGCTAAAATGGGAGACTACCCCGTCACAGGGTACACCTATAATATACACTTCTTCACGTGTCAATTGATTTTCTGCAATTAATTGTGTAATAGCACGGATATCACACCCTTTGGCAATAATACCGGTTCGTTTCCAGCCTTTCTGGGGATATTCATGACGTTTATTCAGATACAACGGCAATGAATTAATACAGCGTGGATCAAAAATAAGACGTGATACTTCTTCAGGTTTACGAATAAACACAGGGGTAGTACGTGTGGAATCACTCCCTTCAGCATAACCAATGATAACATCAACTTCTTTATTTTCTAATAGGTTACGGGCTTGAGTGCGAATGGCTTCTATCATGCCGCCTCCAAATAATGATCATAAGGGTCGATAAGTTCATGATATTGCTTATGAGGACCTAATGCGCGCACACGATCCGTAAAAGCGTCTATCACTTTTGTCCATTTTATGGCTTCAGCGGCAGAAATCCAAGAAAATTCAAGTCGTCCAAGATCAATACCCTGAAAATCCAATAATTGTCTAAAGGCAAGATTACGCCGTCTTGCGTAATAATTTCCTTCATTATAATGACAATCTCCGGGATGACAACCAGAGACAATAACACCATCTACCCCTTGTTCAAAGGTTTTGATAAGGAATTGTGGATCAATACGTCCAGAGCATGGCAGACGTACCATGCGTACATTGGGCGAATAATCCATACGACTGGTACCCGCTAAATCTGCCCCAGAATAGGTACACCATTTGCACACAAAAGCCATGATTTTAGGTTCAAAGTCATGACGTGGTATTTTTTTGCTCATATTTTTAAGTGCTGCTCCTTAAAATGTTAATATTCAACAAATAGCTTATCATGAAAAATTAATGGCTTGTTTGAATTAGGACGTCATACGTCCTTTATTGAATCGCTTATGATATCATATGTTTCATGTGATTGTGCCTTCGCCCCATTGGGGCTTAATATTATAGACAAGGGTAGGTTATGTGCGTTGGATATCATGGTAATATGAAGAAATTGGAACAATGAAAAAAACCTAGGGCGTTGCCCCAGGCTGATATGTGTCGCCCTTTCAGGGCTTGTATCTATGCGTTATTTAGTTTCCTTTCTCAATTTTCTAATCTTGGCAATTGTCAGCTTGGTTGTTTGAGCAATGATTTTATCATCTAGGAACGTCAATAACGAACGGGCTATGTTGAGTTGTCCTTGTTGTAAGCCCTCAGCAATCCCAGCTTGTTTACCCTTTACCATGCCATTTTTCTCACCTTGTTGTAAACCCTTTGCCATGCCATTTTTCTCGCCTTGTTCTAAACCCTCAGTAATCCCAGCTGCTATTCCTTTAACGACTCCCTTGGCTTCTGCCCTTTTATCCGCTTCAACACGATTATATTCTTCTTTCATGTGGGCATTTTCTTCAGGGGTTACCAAGTCTGTCTCAATAGATTTTAATAAGGTTTTGATATATCTATTGGTATAACTGGTTTCATCGACTTGTTTAGTCAAACTATCATTGATGGCACGCATCCATTCACGAGATTTTTTAGGTGTATTTTCTTGGACAGATTTGGTAAATATAAAAATGAGTTTGTGTTGAAGTGGATAAAAATTTTTGAGCACTTCACCCGTTTCAAGTACTTTTGTTTCAAAATCATGGACGATAATTGCACCGTTTTTACTTGGAGATGCTTTACCTGTTAAAAATACAAGGGTAAATACTGTACAAGGAAAGTGATAATTTTGTGATGATTTTATGGTTTCTACCATGGCATTACATTGATAGTATAGAAACCGTTCGTAGGTATCTGGATAATGAGAATGTTGCATTTCTACAATAATCCGATTCTCTTTGTCTTCTGCAAATAAATCAAATCGCGTGGCTACTTTGCCTACAGTGGGGCTAAATGCATAGTCAGCATGCACTTTTGTAATCTTGAGTTTGATGCCTAGAAAATCATTAACTAAAGCGGTGAAGATTTTGGGATCACTGAATCCCTTTTTAAAAATAACATCGTAACGTAAAGAAGCGACTTCTTTCATGAGGATTCTCTTTTAATAGTTCATTGTATGATATGATTTTTTGAAAAGTTTATCAATAACTACACGGATTATTTTTAAGAAAGGATAAGGCACAAGCGAAGATTGATGATAGATAATATCAAGCCCTGAAAGGGCGACATATATCAGCCTGGGGCAACGCCCTAGGATTGATGATAAATAATATCAAGCCCTG
>DAOVZS010000026.1 GCA_030635005.1 Thiomargarita sp.
GGAGAATGGCGGGGACGTAAATTGCAAGTCCCTGATAAACAAGGATTACGTCCCACGCCTTCTCGTGTGCGTGAAATGTTATTTAATTGGTTATCTGGATCAATTTCAGGTAGCCGTTGTTTAGATTTATTTGCTGGATCGGGGGCATTAGGTATTGAAGCAGCGTCACGCGGTGCTAAACAGGTCATTTTAGTTGAAAAAGACTATCAAATTACACAAGGTTTAACACAACAAATACATATTTTTGATCCGAATATCAAACATATTAATGTCATTGCTGCCAATGCCTTAACATTTTTAAAAACCCCTACTACCCCTTTTGATATCGTTTTTTTAGATCCGCCTTTTGGAGCTGATTTACTCCAACCCTGTTATACACTTTTAGAAAATGGGGGGTGGTTATCAGATCAGGCTTATATCTATATAGAAGTAGAACGTCGTTTAAAAGAATTACAGTTACCTGAAACTTGGCAGATTATTCGGCATAAAGAAATAGGACAAGTCGCTGTCTTCTTAGTGAGATCTGAAGTTCTGCTCTGAATTAATGTTACGCCTCCAAGATTCTCGCCATACTCGTGCCCGCAATATTTAACCAAGGTTCTTCATCACAAAAAATAGTGACGATACATTGTCTTAATTTCCAAGAACGTGTGCGAAATACTTGTACTATTGGACGTTTTTTATACGATTTTGGAATAAACAGCAAATCACCATCTCCTGGTATGAATACTTTTACTTTACCCTGCTTTAAAATGTGTACTTCTAATTCAGTGTCATAACATTCAAGTATATTTGTTGTGATGAGATAACGATTCGTAGCAAACCATTGTTGTGCAACCCAAAGATTCAAAGCAGTGGGTAAGGCTTGGCTGCCTTTTTGAATCGGGACATGCTGAGGCGGTTTTGAGAGATAACATTTTTCTGAACGGATGACTAACGAAAAAATATGATAATGAAATGTTTTCTCAGTCGCAAGATCATAGAATGTTGTTAATTCGGGTGCTAATAGTTGTATCCCGCCTTCTGCTTGTAAATTCTTTAATAGCACTTGTAGATTATTAGAATCTAAAGCAACACGGATTTTCTCAGAAGACTGTTTTCGTAATAATACTTGCCATATAGGGAGTTTTTTAACCGTAATCACCAAGGCGGTTTCTCCTTGTATAGATTCAATACGTGCTTGCGGAATACTGGTAATGGACACAATAGGCGAGATTTTGGAGGTGAGATTATTCAAAGCCAATCTTGCATATTGACAAGTCAAACCCAGTTCTGGAATATAATCTATATGCGGTGCTTTTAAGATGGTGACATTATCTTCTCTCTCATTTGAAAACGTTTTAGTGCCCATTTTACGAAGATACAAATAACGATCCACTGACGGTGTCTTGATTTCATCAGCCCATCTTAAATGAACATGTTGTCCATCTTCTCGCAAAGTGACTTTTGCACCCTTTGTATTAATGGGAATAGAACGAGGAATGACTTTTTGGGATAATACAGAAGTAGTCAGCGTGCCAATATGTGGATGTTTTAATTCAAAATGATAGGAATATAGATACGTAATGTCCATTTTTAAAGGGGTATCACAATATGACTGCTTATCTGCCCTGCATATCAGCTGACTCTTTTTTTCTCCACATGCTCTTGTAATCAGGAGTTTACCGCTTAAAGGAGGAGATTTCCAATACATATTGACCTGCTGAATACCCGCCGTTATCGTCACTCCTATCTTTTCGGTTAATCCCCCCACACATTGCACCACTTTATGTCCTATTTGAGTGCCCACTATCGCACGGACTTGTATCTGAATTGGTAACCAATAGGGTAATGCGTTAATAGTAAGTATTGTTGTATGACGGGAGACTTCTTCTGTATTTTCTACATGCTGATAAGAAGTAATCACTTGCCATGCGGCAATATATCGCATATCAGAGGGGAGTTGCCATTTAAAACACAAGCATTTTTCTTGTTGTAGCCAGTGAATATTTTGGGGCATCTGGGGTTCAGGGGGCACAATGAGGGTTGAAGTCACTTGTGCATCGCCTATCACACCGTTTTGAAAAACAGGTTTGACTGTATAACTGATTTTAATATCACTAGACACCGTAGTATCTATAAAAAAATTCTTATGACACCGTTCACATACGGTCGTCGTTCCCAATTCTGTTTGTCGGAAAATAATGCAATAAAGTGTATTGTCTGGATTTTCCCAATATAGTTTTGTTTTTTCTATCAAAACTTCCACATGCAAATCCTTAACAGGCATAGTGGGCACCAATATTTTCTGCAATGGATGTGATGAGATGCGTTTTCCACACTTTCCCCAAATCTGAAGCGTGACCGGTAAGCCAATCGCTAACGTTAATTTTAAATGATCACTGTGTTCAAATGTGCCGGTATATAAGGTATCGTGTTGTGTTTTACATAATATTTGAATAGCAGGGGGCTGCCAGCTGATGTTTAAAATATTATGATGTAGGGATATTTGAACATCAGGTAAAGGCACCGCTTTCAAAACACGCACTGTAATGTGCGCATGCCCAAAATATTCATAATGTTGATTATTTAAAGAGACTAAGGCTTGGATTTTATACTGATATTCTCCAGGAATAATATTTTTATCATCAAAAGAATCCTGTTCTAATTGTGCGATTTGTTGCCAAGAATCATTGTTTTTACGCTCTATTTGGTATAATACACCCGGTACACTCGTCCAATGTAAAACAGCACGTTCTGCTTGTTCAGGCTCTGCATGTAAATCAATCACAGAAACATAGCCAGCAACCCAGATAACTTGCCATGCGGAATACACATCCAAAGTGCGACTGGCCATATGTATTTCCCGTTGTTCACCCGGCTGTGTATTCACACGATAGTGAAAAACATCTTGTGCTTTACATTCAAAAGTGCCCAATTCTTTTTGAAGACGATCATACTCTTTAATCACATAATCATCAGGCAAAGGTTTTTTTTGATGCCATTGTAAAACACAATGGCTATTATTTTCTGAATGCCATGCAACAAATTCTGGTGACACAGGTAAAAGACGAGGAGTGGCTACCCCGCCAGCAGGCGGTGAATAAAGATTATCAGGATACTCGGCAATCACGGAATAATAATAGGTTTGATTGGAATTCACTGTCTTATCTTCTATGATACAGGCTTTATTAATAAGTGAAGCGATTTGAATCCCATCTTTAATTGTTTTAGGTATTTCCTGAGGGTGTCGTAATACAATATAATTTTTGGCGGAGACTATAGGGTGCCAACGAATGAGAATAGCACCCGGTTTTTCTATCAATTCAACTTGTAAAGCAGGTGTATACGTGATTGTTTTTGAAACAGTCACACAGATAATCTGATCCAATTCAGTTTCTGTTGAGAGCTGATATAAAATAATTCCTGGCACAGGATTGGGATCACGCAATATAATACTTGAGGCATTGTCATATGGCATTCTGAGCACTGTCGTTTGTGTATTCCCAATAATTCTTTTTAAAATGAGATGTGTAATGGCACAATCTTGTGGAATTTGGCATTTAAAGGTGACTGTGTCTGGAAAAGTATCTAGAATAATGGGGGCTTGAATAGGATAGCCTAATAATTGACGTTCTAAGCGTTTTAATATTTTGACCGCTGTTGGGGCATCTTGACAACGGTGATGACGATCTCGTTCAAGCAATTGTGCAATGACGGGACGTACTAAAACGGGTAACGCATTGATATCTAAACAAGGACGTTCAGCATTTCGTATCTTATCTTTAAGCGTGCGTGTTCCTAAGCATGTTCTAGTTTTTTCAATGGATTGAAATTTTGGCTTATATAAATCATGTAGCGGACAAATACCTGTTAATAAAAAAAATAAGGTTGCGCCTAAACTGTAAATATCAAAACGATAATCGGTATCTTGCCATAATTCATCAAATTCAGGGGCTTGATAGCCCGGCGTCACATTCCCATAAGCTGGGCTATTTTCTTGAAGTTTTCCATTGATCACAGGACAAACTGCCCCCAAATCAACGATAAAAACAGTCGAAGCCCAAGGATCAACCAAGATATTTTCGGGTTTAATATCTTGATACAGTACTTTTCGTGCATGCACTGCTACCAATGTTTCTGCTAGACGTCGTCCTATTCGTATTGCAAAGTCTTGTTCTGCATGATTAATATTACCTAAATTATGAGCAGAAATTTTGCTCATGACCAAATAAGGTTCATTATTTAATAAACTGGGAGCACGTGCTTTTATAACAGGATCGTGTGTTTGATCATAAAAAAAATCAATCAATTGGGGCGTAATACCTAAAAAACGATGTAATCTTTGTGACATTTGAGCTTCATGTTTGATTTGTATACGTTTTTCAAAAATATACGCCCCAACATCTTGACATGCATTATAATTATATTGGCTACACTTGATTAAAACTGGAATATTTGGAAATCCCGTCTCTGTGCGCACTGCATCATAAATAACGCCTTGGTTACCACTTGCAAACACGCCTTTAATGGTATAGTTTCCCAGTCTATCTCCTTGAGATAATAATCCTTTTTGTATTGTTTTTTCAGGTAAAAATTTTGCTGCAGACCAACCGACTGCTTTTCCGACTGCCTCAATAAATTCAGATACATGACGATAACGGTGTTTGGGATTTAATGCAGTGGATTTTTCAATCACCGCTCTCCATTTTTGAGAAATTGTCTTTATTTTGGGAAAACGTGACTGTAAGGGATTGGGTTCTGTCACCAGTTGATTGAAAAAACGCGTCAAAATAGACGTTTTTTTAAGGGAAATCGGGCGAGGAAGACTGCCAACGAGTAAATGATAAAGCAATAATCCTAAAGCATAAATATCTATTGTTTTATCAACTTTTTTTTTGAAATGGATTTCTGGGGCAGAAAAATGAGCATTTTGATGCTGAATGAGATGTGGCGTCACCAACACTTTTCCATTGCATTCAGGCATTACGGTGCCAAATTGTGCTAATGTGCCTAATGCACGATCCACAGAGACATAGATTTTTTCGGGTGTTAGAGCACCGTGAACCCAGCCCAAATCGTGTAATGCTTTCACACCATATCCAATTCTAATGATGACAGTTGCGGCATCTTCTTGAGAAAATGCCTTAGAAATACGGGATAATAAAACACCGATCGGCTGTTCTAAAAGAATATAAGGCTCATTTTTAGTGAATTGGGGGGCAAGTTTGTGTAAAGTGGCGCGATGTCCGACTTCAATAATAGCAGGTAAATATCCGCCCCCCCCAATAAGAGCGTGTGCAATATTCACTAATTGTTGGCGACGTTGAATCACATGGTGTGATTTTTGGGGCGTATCATAAGCGGGTACATTTAATAATGCATGCAACGTCAGCTCAGGTTTTTTGGCTTGTACCCGATAGGATACAATGCCATCTTGCACGCATTCTTGTTGAAATGCACTTAATTCAAGTCTATCCAT
The DNA here is from genome assembly GCA_030635005.1 of Thiomargarita sp. Classification (GTDB taxonomy): domain Bacteria; phylum Pseudomonadota; class Gammaproteobacteria; order Beggiatoales; family Beggiatoaceae; genus DAOVZS01. Next base: position 5,462 of record DAOVZS010000026.1, read on the forward strand.
CTGTTAAAGTCATGACAATCGCATCACTAAAAAAAATACGATCTCCTATTTTAAGTTCACGTGGATTTCCAGAAACGATAATGTCAGTTTTTGTATTTAACCCCGTGGATTCTGCCTGACTTAATACAGTAATAAAATATTTTTTGTCTTCTTTAAACAATAAGGCATGTTTTCTTGAAAGCGACGGATCATGTGCTCTATATGTAAACAGATCAATATCAGGATAATGTCCTTGTTCTGTATCCCGACATCCCACCGATAATTCATCACTATCAAACATGATTTCAGACACTGCCCTACCTTCATATAAGACAGTTTGATTGCCTTCAATCACCCATTTCGGATTTAAGACAATGGGGGGGAGCGGTGCACTGGCAGACAGTGGATGTTCCCAAATATTGCCACAAGCCGGACAAACATGACCCGCCATAGCTCCTACATATCCACAGCCCTTGATATTGTCCATAGTTTGATTGGGATCGCAATAATACTCAGGCACCTTATCCACCACCACGGGGGGCACTTCAATCGGTGATAAATCACTGCCACATTCTTCACATATCATTTGTCCTGGTATGTAGGCATGGTCACAATCTGGACATTTCATGATGTTACTCCTTTATGAGTCTTCCTTTAATTGAAGCGATCACGAACCGCCCACTGTCACAATCACCAATTTATCCAATTGTAATGTGCGTTGAAAAGCATCTTGAATCATTTCTACTGTCACCGCTTCAACATGATCATTAAATGTTTGCAAATAATCTAAGGGTAAGCGGTAAAAACCAATGACACTGAGATAGCCAATAATATTCTTATTACTCTTAATACGCAGCGGAAACATACCTGTAATGCCTTGTTTTGCCTTTTTTAAGGTGTCTTCGCTGAGTTGGGTAGCGATAAATTTCTGCATGATATCTTGTACCACGTGTACCGCTTCGTTGGTTTGATCATTACGGGTTTCTAATCCCGCAATAAAGGGACCCGAAACGCGTCGCGGTGAAAAATAACTATAAATACTATATGCTAAGCCTCTGTTTTCACGGACTTCTTCCGCAAGTTGTGAGACTAAGCCACTACCGCCTAAAATGTAATTACCCACATATAAGGTAAAATGATCGGGATCACCGCGTGCAATACCCGCTTGTCCAATTAAGATATGATTTTGTGTAGAAGGGTGATCAATATGTATTTTTTTTGCTTGTGTTAAAGCGACAACAGGCGGTAAATCAGGGGCTGATGTGCCAGAAGGTAATTGTTTTACCAACTGTTGTGCTATTTTTTCTGCATCTACTCTCTTTAAAGCACCGACTATTGTGATCACCGCATTGTTAGCCACATAGTAACGCGTATAAAAATCTTTAACTTCTTGACGCTTTAAAGCAGCGACACTCTCAGCATTTCCTTCTGGTAACTGGGCATAAGGATGTGTGCCATAAATTGCTTGATAAAAAGCCTGTTTGGAAATTGCGCTGGGTGATTGTTGTTGATATTGCAACTTAACCAGCATTTGTTGTTGCACACGTTTAAATGATTTCGCATCAAAATCAGGTTTTAACAAGAGTAAGGCTAACATGTTTAAAGCAGGTTTCAACAATTGAGACTCTGTGAGACAGCGTAAAGTAAGCGTTGCCATATCACTGTCCACAGAATTTCCAATTTCTGCCCCTAAATTATCAAAATGTTCGGCAATGTCATCTGCAGATTTTCCGCCTGCCCCTTCACTTAATAAAGCATTGGTCAATGTCGCTAATCCTGATTTTTCACCATCGCGTGCACTGCCTGCATCAAAAACCACTTCAATATTAACCATAGGCAAATCGGGTGCTGGGACAAAATAGACTGCTGCCCCATTATCCGTTTGCCAGTGTTGAATCGTGGGAATAGCAAAAATGGGACTACTGAACACGAGAATTATAAAAGAGAGTATTTTCATTTTTGAGTACCGGGTTTCAAAATACCAATGGTCAAATTCTTATCTATCAAATACTTACGCGCGACAATTTGCACTTGTTCCGGTGTAATGGCTTTGATATTATCCAAATATGTTTCAAATAAATGCCAATCTAATCCCACAGTTTCTAACATACCAATTTTCATCCCTTGATAAAATAAGGAATCTAGCTCATAAATTTGAGAAGCCCGTAATTGTGTTTTAACACGTTCCAATTCTGCAATATCGACTAAAGTGGTTTGTAAATTTTGAATTTGAGCCCGTAAGGCGTTTTCTAAATCTACTACCGTATGCGTATTTGTGGGAATACCACTGAACGTAAACAATTCAGTAAAAGGACTAAACGGATCATACGAGGTGCTTAAACTACTGGCTATCTGTTGTCCACGAATTAAATTTTTAGACAAACGGGCACTGTCACCGCCATCTAATATATAGGCTAAGACTTCTAAAGCGTACGCTTCATAATGATTTTCTTGAGACAATTGTTTTAATACAGGGGTTTTATAACCCATGATTAAATAAGGGACTTTTGCAGGTAAATTGACGGTAATGTGTTTGATACCCAATTGTGTGACTTCTGGACGGTGCACTGGAAGTGTCAGGATATTGGGCTTTAAAGGACCAAAATGCTTTTTGGCTAAAGCGAAGACTTCAGATGCATCTACATCTCCCACTACTACTACAATGGCATTATTAGGGGCATACCAACGTTGATACCACGACTGCAAGTCAGATAATGTATAGTTTTGAATATCACTCATCCAACCAATAATCGGATGATGATACGGGCTTGTTTGATAAGCGGTGGCGATAAAATGTTCATATAATTGGTTAATCGGCTTATCTTCAGTACGGCGACGACGTTCTTCAGTCACCACTTGTCGTTCTTTCAGAAATTCTGCTTCAACCAGCACTAAATGACGCATTCGATCTGCCTCTAATTCAAAACTGAGGTGGAGACGACTTTTTTCAATTGTTTGAAAATAAGCCGTATAATCTGATCCTGTAAACGCATTTTCTCGTGCCCCATTCTCAGCCATAATCCGCGAAAATTCTCCGGGCGAATATTTTTGAGTGCCTTTAAACATCATATGTTCTAACATATGAGATAAGCCTGTTTTTCCTTCCTTTTCATAGCTTGCCCCGACTTTATACCACACTTGACTGACAACAACAGGGGCACGGTGATCTTCTTTCACAATTAAACGTAGTCCATTATCCAGTGTAAATTCAGACACTTCTGCTGATATTACAGAACTACAATATAATAAACTGAGTATACTCAGGTATAAATAACGCATTCAGTTCTCCAATAATAAAAAATTAACGTTCCAATAAACGAGGCATCATTTCTACAAAATTACAGGGGCGCGTTCGATAATCTAATTGTGCTTGAAGAATATGATGCCACGCTGTTTTACAAGCACCTGTTGAACCGGGCACACAAAAAATATAAGTGCCATTAGCCACGCCTGCCACACTTCTTGATTGTATGGTGGATGTTTTAATCTCTTCAAACGAGGCAGAACGAAATAATTCTCCAAATCCTTCGATCGGCTTATCAAACAGTATTTGAACAGCTTCTGGCGTACAATCTCTACCTGTTAAACCTGTGCCGCCTGTCGTGATCACCACTTGAATATCTGAATTTTCAATCCATTGAGACAGGATAGATCGAATATTATAAATATTATCAGGAACAATACGCTTATCTGCTTTGTGATGTCCTGCAGCACACATTTTTTCTACTAAAAAGTGACCTGAGGTATCATTATCTTCTGTACGACTGTCTGATATTGTTAATATCGCAATATTTAAAGGTATAAATTCTCGGTGATTAGACATTTGTAATATGCGCTCTCTTATTATCCTAATTTTAAACGGGCAGTGCCTGCTCTGACACGAATTTTATCTAAAACAACTGTAATCGTGTCTCCAAATTCAAAGGTTTTACCTGAACCTATTCCCAAATATCCTTCAACCCCCCAGGGCTGCATTTCCACTTTATACCCCCCTTTGACTTCATTAATCACACGAGCCTCTAAAGTCTTGTTCCCCCAAGTTTGTTTTAAATATTGCATTAACCAGCGTTTTTTAGCTTCTCTTTCAATCGAGCGGGCTTCACGTGCAGTGCGTTCTGCGGTTTCTAAGACTTTAAATAACTCATCAATATTATAAGGTAAGGTTTCCCCTAATAAATGTGCCATCAATTGGCGTTGCATGGCTAAATCTGCAAAACGACGTAGGGGAGAACTGAATTGCGTATACATGGTTAATCCTAAACCACTATGCCCACCCGCCTGTAAAGATAAAGAAGAACGGCTAATCAGTTTACGAACCTTATGAAAACTGAGGGGATCGGCAGTCATTTCAGGTGTGATTGGGACGATTGGGGGGGGTTGCAGTCGATAAATCAAAGGAACTTCATGGGTATACGCATATTTGGCAGCCACATGGTTGGCTAAAATCATCATTTCAGCTACCAATAAACGACTGGGTGAATCATGATTAATCATCATGACATTAATATCACCTTTATGAACGGATATTTTATATTCAGGACGTTGTAACACAAAAGCACCGCCTACAATACGTTCTTGATGCAACAGTTTGGCACATTGTAATAATTCACGTAAACGTGTGCCAAGTTCATCATCTCCTTTTGCGATGAATTGATCACTTTCATTATAATTTAAACGATGTCTTACCCGTATGGCTTCGCGACTAATCTTATTATTAGTGATATTGCCTTGATCGTCTAACCAAACCCGTATCACAATAGAAGAACGGATGTGTTCAGCTGTGAGACTCGCAATATCACAAGCAATATATTGAGGTAACATTAAAACGGTTTGTGTGGGCAAATAAACAGTGGTACCCCGTCGCATGGCTTCTCGATCTAAACTATCGCCTCTATGTATGATACACGCGGGATCAGCAATCGCAATCGTGATTTTCCATTCTTCATTTTCGCGTTCAATGCTTAACGCATCATCAACTTCACGTGTATCCTCATCATCGATACTAAATAATAAATCTGTGACAACGCTTTGAGTCTCATTATTATAATAAGGGGGGATGGCTTGAGCGATTTGATTGATAGAGGCTGAAAATTCGGGTTTTAATCCTGCGATGATGATATCACGATCTGCATCCAGCGGTAAACGCCCAATTTTTTGTAAGATTTCAAAGACTAATTCACGTGGTAACAGTTTGACAGATTCAGCGGTGTGGATAATTAAGGTTTCTGCAATCTTATCTGCATCACCCCGTAACCACGCTTCTAAACGTTCTACAAAAGGTATAATCTCTTCTTTTAAGGGGATAATTTTAAAATCATAGTCTGAAAGGGAAAATGGAATTCTAGCGATTTGTAACAACCAATCATGTGCTAAAGTTTGTGCTTTAATGCGGGCAACTTCGCGATCATGTTGTGCTTTTAACTCTTGCACCTGTTCAATAGAACGGGGTTCCCAATTTTTTCTATGTCGTTTAAAATACACACGATTCTGAGACACAACCTGCCAAATAGCTGCTAAATGTTCAGTAGTGAGCACTGCTCCAAAATATAAATCTGCAAAATCCTTAATGTCTGATAATTCTAATTCTAAAGCACTTTCCCATAATAATGCGACATCAATATCCAAAAATAATTCTTCAACAGTGGCTTGAATATTGATAACTTGCTCATGCCAATCCTCAATATTTTTAGCTTGATTTGGATGATGCCACAATAACTTATCTTCAGATAATCGTAAATCACGTCCTTTCTCATTAATAGCTTGAATTTTCTTTTTGACCCGTTTAGTGGTACAAATAAAGTTAATATCATCATTATGTTGTGCTACCCAAATTTGTCCTTCAAATTCAGTCATAAGTACTTACTCTTATATATTTATTCATAAAAATAATACATTATAACATAAGAATTTAATGACGCATAAACCCCCATACAAGCATAGAAAGACCTGGCAGGCACACTCATCTGCCAGCATAGAAATTTTTTAAAGCATTTTTTGTGCAATAGTCACTGTACGATCACCCAACATATTGGTATAACTGCCCAATTCATTGTCATACCAACCAAACACAACCGCTTGTGTCACAGGGGCTTCTAAAAAATGTCCCTTATCATGTGTGGCTTGAACACGCATCATCGCCGTTCTGGTATGATTTTCACGTGCTTCAATCACAGTCGCTGCTCTGGGAAAACCCACAATATCAGAAGAAACATTTTGATCTTCTGAATACACAATATAGCCTTTATAAGCACCCTCTGCCGCTGTCTTATAAATATTATTGATTTCAGCACGTCTAATACTGCGATCGGGATTTGAATCTTGAAGATTAAGCGTTAAAATAACCAAAGAACCTGAAGCTACAGGAATACGGACAGATTCTGCCATAAACCCAATGCCTGACATTTCGGGTATCACTAATTTTAATGCATTCGCAGCCCCAGTACTGGTCAGAATAATGTTATTCATGACACTACGGTTTTTTCGTAAATCAGTTGCGCCCGCTTTAGGCACAGAATCTAACACATTTTGGCTAGAAGTAGTCGCATGTATTGTCACCATAGAAGCGGATAGAATTTCATCTGCGCCCAAATGATCAAGCAAAGGTTTCATCATGTGAGATAAACAGGTTGTCGTACAAGAAGCTGCTGACACAACTTTATGTTGACGTATGTCAAAATCCTCATCATTAATACCCATAACCGTGGTAATGGCATCATCGGGCATATTTAATGCCTTATCCTTGATTTTAAAGGGCGCTGACAAAATCACCACCTCAGCCCCGCCCTCTAAATGTCCCCGTAATGCCCCTTTAGGATGATCACCTGGTATTGTAGGATCTGTAAATGCACCCGTACTGTCCACCACCAAACGTGCCCCATAATCTGACCAGCCCGTATCTTTTGGATTACGTGCTGAACGTAAAATTTTGATTTTCATACCATCAACAGTCATCGTCCCCTTGGCTTCATCCAAGTTTTCAATGATACGAAGCGGTCCTTTAACGCCATAAAGATAATTGCTTAAACGACCATAACTACTGTCTTTTTCGATAAAACACGCAATATCTTCTAAACCTTGCCCCACATCACGTCCCAAATTAATCACAATTTCATTAAAAGCTTTACGGGCAACATGATGCCAAAGAGACAGTTTACCAATACGCCCCATACCATTAATACCCAATATTCCTAAGTCACCGTTTTGTATAGTCAAGTGATGTTCCTTTTGAAGTGAAGTTAAAATAATTAGTTCTTTGCAAGCGGTTTATCATTCATCCACAATCCTTCATATTGAATACCATCAGCAGACTTTAAAACCCCATAGCCGTCTCTGATACCCTTTTCCCAGTGCCCAATGTAAATACTACCATTTTTAAAGGTATAAGTGCCTTCACCAAAAAAAATTCCTGCGACATATTCGCCATCGTATGTTTCACCATTTGCAAAGGTATATTTGCCTTTACCAGAAATGAGGCCGTTGATATATTCGCCTTCGTATTGTTCCCCATTTTTAAACGTATATTTTCCTTGACCATGTATAATGTCTTCTTTTACTTCTCCCTCATAAACATTGCCGTTAGCAAAAACATATTTTCCTTTCCCCTGTTTTTTACCATCGACATAATCTCCCTCATAAATATCGCCTTTTTGTATACTTTTTCCTTTACCATGCATTTTATTCTCTTGCCATTCACCCTCATATACATTGCCATTGGTAAAGACATATTTTCCAAAGCCATGTTGCTTACCTTCAAAATATTCACCAATATAAACCGCACCTTTTATCAGGCTTTCTCCTTGACCATGTGTTTTCCCATTGAACCAGTCGCCTTCATACATATCACCATTGATCCAAATAATTTTCCCTTTGCCATGCTGCAGACGATTTTGCCATGATCCCGTATATTTATCACCAGATTTCCAGACATACGTACCTATCCCATTATTACAATTGCCTTTCATACACCGTAATGAGGCAGATTTTTTATCACTTATTGTTTGAGTGGGTAATACTGTGGGAGGTATGAAAATAGAAAAGGCTTCTTCCTCCTCTTCAATATCGGCACGTATTATTTTTGTGGCAGTATGATGAGATGTATCAACAGCATGGGTATCCACAATATTTGTTTTAACAGGTGTTTTCTGAGTCATGGCTACCATCAAAAAAAGGGAGCCGAGTACAATTCCCATAAATCTTGGAATAATCCCCATCAAAGGAACGAATGACATTCTTCCACTGGTAAGGCTTATGAAAATGAATATTGTACCTAATACTGTTAAAAGTGTAATCATCTTGTATTATTTCTCGTGTTAAGTCCTATATTCTGCATTAATACGCACATAATCATGTGATAAATCACACGTCCAAATATGTTCTTGAACATCACCACGTCCTAATAAGACGCGTATATTAATATCAGTCTCTTGCATTACCTTTTGTCCTCTTTCTTCTGTATACTCTTTTGCCACACCGCCTTGTGTTACAATACACACATCACCAAGATAGATCTGTATCGCATTGATATCTAAAGAATCTACTCCCGCACGTCCCACTGCAGCCAAAATCCTTCCCCAATTTGCATCACTGGCAAAAAATGCTGTTTTGACTAAGGGAGAATGGGCAATAGTATAAGCCACTTTAAGACATTCTTGTTGAGAAGCCCCTTCTTCAACGGAAATAGTGATGAATTTAGTCGCCCCTTCCCCATCACGCACGATGGATTGTGCTAAGTGTATGCATACTTTTGTCACCGCTTGGCATAATAGAGCATAATCAGGATGACGTGTACTATCAATAACCTGCTTATCTTGTCCTGTCGCAATTAATACAGTGGCATCATTAGTAGAAGTATCACCATCAATACTAATACGGTTAAAGCTTTGATTGACCGCATCTATCAGACACGTGTGTAATACTGTAGGATCTACTGTGGCATCTGTTGCAATAAATGCCAACATGGTCGCCATATCAGGTCTAATCATACCCGCCCCTTTAGCAATGCCCGTGACAGTGATCGGTTTGTTATTAATTGTCATGTGCACTGAACTGCTTTTGGGTACAGTATCTGTTGTCATAATTGCATGTGCAGCTTGCTCCCAAGATTGACTGTTCAGTGCCGATATCGCCTGAGGTAAGGCATCTTGTATCTTGTCTATGGGGAGACGTGCTCCAATCACCCCTGTTGAAAACGGCAACACTTCGGTGTCTTGACAAGCGGTTAATTTTGCAACGGCTTTACACGTATTTAAAGCATCCTGTAAACCCAGCTCCCCCGTTCCCGCGTTGGCATTGCCCGAATTAATTAGTAAAAAACGAGGCTTGGTGCGTGCTAAATGCTGTTTTGCAAGGATAACAGGTGCTGCACAAAAGGCATTTTTCGTGAAAACAGCAGCTGTCGTGCTCTGTGTGGGAAGTTCAAATAAAACAATATCATCATGTTGTGTCTGTTTGATTTTGGCACAAGCAGTGCCTATTTTAATACCTGTAATAGGAGAGATAGTCATATTCATTCATACTCTGTTTTAATTTTTTGTTGATATGATGATATCATAGTCTTTGAAAATCATGTTGATATGATAATATCTTTTTACACTTACTTTAGGAGATGTATTAATAATGCCTGCTTCTTCAGCGAATGCTTATGATGAATTTATCAAAGGCATTTGGAAAGAAAATCCCGTTTTTGTTCACGTTTTAGGGATGTGTCCCATGTTAGCGGTAACCAATTCAGCTATTAATGGGATTGCCATGGGAGTCGCCACTTTTTTTGTATTGTTGGGATCCAGTATTCTGGTGTCGTTATTTAAAGATGTCATTCCCAAACCAGTCCGTATTTCTAGCTATATTATTATTATTGCCACTTTTGTCACCGTTGCTGATTATAGCTTGCTCGCTCTTTTTCCTGAAGTACATAAGGAATTAGGTGCTTTTGTGCCATTAATTGTGGTGAATTGTATGATTTTAGGACGTCAAGAAGCTTTTGCGTCCAAAAATAGTGTGGGATTAGCAGCTGTAGATGCGATAGGCACAGCCATTGGTTTTTTATTAGCACTCTTTATCTTAGGAGGCTTGAGAGAAATTTTAGGCAATGGATCATTATTTGGTTTCTCATTATTTGGTCCTCATTTTGAACCATGGGTTGTCATGCTTTTGCCACCGGGTGGTTTTATTATGCTAGGGCTTATTTTGCTATTTTTTAACTGGCTGGCTGAGAAAAAAGAAAGGCTTGTCAATCTTCCGCTTGAGAATGGAAACTAAACATGGATAATTTAGTTTGGATTTTTATCAGTGCCTTATTGGTTAATAATTTTGTATTTTTTTACTTTTTGGGATTATGTCCCTTTTTTGGCGTCTCTGGAAAACTAGAAACCGCTTTTCGTTTAGGGGTAGCCAGTACGTTTGTAATGTTAATCACCGCATTATGCACGTGGTTTCTCAATACTTATATATTAATATATGCACCCTATTTACGACTAATCACTTTTATTGTGGTTATTGCCAGTACAGTACAACTGGTTGAAATGATTATCAAGAAATTCAGTCCCACCTTATTTAGGGCATTAGGAATTTTTTTACCTTTGATTACAACTAACTGTGCCATCTTGGGTTTTGCCATTTTTGCGACTAATCGGGGATATGGTTTAGTAGAAGGCATTGTGTATGCCTTAGGGGCAGGTGGTGGATTTACCTTGGCTTTGATACTGATGGCAGGATTACGTGAAGAAAACGAATTATCAGAAGTGCCTAATGTCATGAAAGGCACCGCAATGAGTCTGATTATTGCAGGTATTTTATCACTCGCCTTCATGGGATTTTCAGGGTTATTTAGTTCATAATGCTTAATTATCTTTTTGTCATTGTTGGATTAGCGGTATTATGTGCAGTTTGGGGGATACTCCAATTGTGGGTTAAAAAACAGCATTCTGATACAGTGATTTTAAAATCAGGATGTGCACACTGTGATAATACAACATGTAGTGAAAAGGAGTAAATATGCCCATTCGTGATTTTTTGGATTATACACCTGTTATTGCTGATAATGTTTATATTGATGCCATGGCGCTTGTGATTGGACAGGTTAATATTGGAGAACAGGCGTCATTATGGCCTATGGTAGTTGCACGCGGTGATATTAATAGCATTAGTATTGGATCACGTACCAATATACAAGATGGGAGTGTGTTACATGTTACTCATGACAGTCAGTTTTATCCTGGCGGGCAATCTTTAGTAATTGGAGAGGCTGTCACCATAGGTCATCAAGTGACCTTACATGCATGCACGATCGAACATCATTGTTTAATTGGTATTGGAGCAATTGTACTGGATGGTGCCATCGTTAAACCTTATACTTTAGTCGGTGCGGGAAGTTTAGTGCCACCTGGAAAAGTCTTAGAAGGGGGATATTTATGGCATGGAAGTCCTGTTAAAAAAAGACGTCCCCTGACTGAAAAAGAAATTTCGTTTTTTGAATACTCAGCAAATCACTATATTAAAGTAGCGCAACAGCATCAAGCTTAATGATAATGTTTAGGGCAATCGCCCTAAACATCAGCATTTTTTTAGA